>NZ_CANRIC010000019.1:0-35164 GCF_947630565.1 uncultured Paenalcaligenes sp. | reverse complement strand
CGGGCGTGATTGAATATCACGGCGCCTAAACCGATGACAACAAGAATCACCTTGCTTTAGCTGGGTGAGCTTCAAGCCGCACTATCTAAGCCCGTTCAATCGTTTTATACTTAGGGCTGTATTGAACCAAAACGGCGAAAGGAAAAAACATGAGTTCCTCAGATGAAAATGGAAAAAAGGCTGAATCCGGTCTTTCTTTATTACAAGGTTTAGCTATTTTGGCGGCTTTGGGTTTAATCGGTGCAGCCATTGCACGTTATTTTGCAGGCTAGTATGTCAACCCCTAAAAAATTAGTGATTGCGACTCGTGCCAGTCGTTTGGCTTTATGGCAAGCAGAGCACGTTCGCGCTCTGTTACAACATCTATATCCGCAATGTCAGGTCGAACTCTTAAGTATGAGCACCAAAGGTGATCGTATTCTTGATCGTAGTTTGTCCAAAATTGGCGGTAAGGGTTTGTTCATTAAGGAATTAGAGACAGCGCTCTTAGACGGTCGGGCAGACTTAGCTGTGCATTCGTTAAAAGATGTGCCTTATGACGTGCCTGCTCCCTTTGCACTGCCCGTCATCATGGAGCGTGATGACCCCAGTGACGCCTTTGTATCTAATCAATATGTCGCCTTAGCGGACTTGCCTTCAGGGGCAGTGGTGGGCACATCTAGCTTGCGTCGTGAGTCTCAACTGCGTGAACGTTTTCCCCATCTGACGATTAAGCCATTGCGTGGTAATTTAGATACGCGCTTAGCTAAGCTAGATGCAGGTGAATACGATGCGATTATTTTAGCGACAGCCGGGTTAAAACGTTTAGGCCTAGCTGACCGTATCCGCTCCTCTATCTCTATCGAAGATAGTTTGCCTTCTGCTGGACAGGGGGCCTTAGGGATTGAGATTCACGAAGCCCGCGAGGACATGAAAGCGTGGTTAGCCCCTTTAGCCTGTCAACACTCTACCTGTCGGGCAGAGGCCGAGCGCGCAGTGACGCGTGTTTTAGGTGGTTCATGTCAGGTGCCATTGGCTGCCTATGCTCAACTAGACGGGGATCAGCTTTGGGTACGAGCTTTAGTAGCCGAGCCGGATGCGTCTGTGGTTTATCGCGCTGAGCTACGTGGTCCAGCAACCGAAGCCGAATACCTAGGCAAACAAGTTGGGCTAGATTTATTGAACCAAGGTGCTGATGCTATTTTAGCGAAACTTAGCTTGCCCGAAGAGGAGTAGCCTGGTGACAACCGTAGTTCTAACGCGACCTAAAGGTAAAAATACGGCTTTAGCCTCTGCTTTACAGGCTAAGGGCTTAGGTACGATTGAGCTACCCGCGTTGTCGATTCAGCCTACATTAACTAGCCTGAGCCCAGAGTATTTGCCCGACTCGTTCGATTTGTTGGTGTTTGTGAGTGCTCAGGCAGCCTCCTTATATCTACGGCTATTGGCTAATAAGGGCTTGTCACTACCTAAGGGGCAATGTATTGCTACCGTTGGCGCCGCCAGTGCCAAGCCTTTTTATGATGCGGGCTTAGAAACAAACCTAGAGTTAATTCATCCTCCTGCAGACCATCCCTATCAAGACTCAGAGGCATTGTGGCTGTTATTGCAGCCCCGCTTATGTCGATTTGAACGCGTTTTGCTCGTTCGTGGTCAACAAGGCCGAGAATGGTTAGGGCAGCAGTTGATTGATGCGCAAAAAACCTTAATACGTTGTTCTATTTATGAGCGGGTTCCAGCACAATGGGCCGAGACGGATGCGCAGGAGCTAACTGTAGCCTTGCAGCAACCCAGTGATGTAATAACTTTACTCACTAGCTCAGAAAGTACCCAAGCTATTTATACGAATATGGTACGGTTAGGTCTAGAAGAAAAATGGTTGCAAAGCTCATTTGTAGCCATTCATCCCCGAATTGCCCAGAGTCTAGAGAATTTAACTTCATTATCTTGCGCACAGGCCTCTCGTCAAATGACGCTATGTGCTCCCAGTCAGCCAGCTATGCTAGACGCTTTGTTGTCGGCAGCTATGCCCAAATAATGCTTCACGGATTACAATCGAGTTATGACAGATAAAAAAGATACTACGATTCAAGCAAATGAGACTGCAGTGAACACACCCGCAGCTACTCCGTCTCGTCCTAAAAAATCGAAAGGGGCGACGGGTCCAGTGGTGCTGACCGTATTGGCAGCCGCATTATTAGGCGGTGGTGCAATGTGGTATATACAACAAAACCAAGACCACTTGAGCCATCAATACGACTCCCAACTTAGTTTGGTGGTGCAACAGGCAAAAAATAATGAGCAGGTGGCTAATCGTGCGTTAAGCCTAGTCCAAAATCAGGCTCAACAGATTCAACGACTCACCCAAGAGCTCTCGTCAACCCGAGAACAGCTGGATGATATTGGTGCGGCAGTGCAAACCATTACGGATTCAGGCTCGGATCTTATGTTGCTCAATGACATTGAGCAATTAGTCATTTTAGCTCAGCAGCAACTCCTGATTGGTGGAAACTTGGCAAATGCCATTGTTTCGTTGGAAACGGCTCAGGCACGGTTGTCTCATGCAAATCGACAGGCCTTAGCCCTGTTGGCACAAACGCTAAATGGGGATGTGGATCGGTTGCGCGCAGCTCAAGTGATAGATGTGGCAACATTAACATCCCAGTTGGATCGCTTAGGTGAATTGCTTGCCACGGCTCCTTTATATGTGCCTGATAATAAAAATAACACTATTCATCGTGATCAAACTACAGAACTTCCAGATACCGCTACAGACGCTCAGCCAGTAGAAACCCCAGAGACGGATACTCCTTGGTGGCAGCGCACATTAACCAGTGCCGCAGAGCTAACCCAATTAGGTTGGCAAACCATAAGCCAAGACCTAGGCCAGTTTGTGAGTGTACGTCGGGTTGATGACACAGCCGCGTTATTGATATCACCAGAGCAAGCTGAGCGCTTCAGAGATAACTTGAACTTACGTATTACGATGGCTCAGCTTTCGTTGATGACGAAACAGCCCAAAATTTGGAATGCCGAAATGTCTCGCATTGTTGAGGCCATTGAGCAGCGATTTGATCCTGCCTTGGCTGTGACACAGCGGGCTTTAGCGTTGGCGACTAAATTAGCAGATACTGATATTGATACCAAATTACCTACGGTCGACAATACCTTGGCTGCGATAGAGAGTTTAAAGCAAGCGGATCAAAGTGCACCGCTTGACGAGGGGTCAGATAAGCCTACCTCAGCCCTAGAGTCGGATACACCTCTACAAACACAGGAGACCCCGCCACCTGAGCCAGTAGATCCAATTGAACCGGAGCCAGAGGCGCAAATAGCTGAGCCGGTATCCGATCAACCGACGACAAGCTCTTCTGCTTCTCAGACGACAACGCATGCTCGTTGGGCTTCGCAATCACAGGTGGGCTAAGACATGAAAACATGGATTTGGACCTTTATCGTTTTTGTGGCAGCCGTCGCATTAGCTTTGGTGTTGCGTGATCACAGTGGTAATGTATTGATCGTAGCCCCCCCTTGGCACATTAGTTTCTCTATCACTTTTGCAGTGATTGGACTGATCGTGCTGTTCTTTTCCTTTTATGCCTTACTGCGTCTGTTGTCATGGCTTACAGGTAGTCCAGAGCGATTTAAAATTTGGCGCCAACGTCGAGCAGAGAAACGTGACCAGGGGTTATTGCAAAACGGATGGATTAGTGTCTTAGAGGGGCGTTATGCTCAGGCAGAAAAAGAACTCTCTAAACTACAGTCTAAAACACGATCTAAAACCTCTAAAGTGGTTGCCGGTTTAGCTGCTGCGCAAGCCTCTCAGTATTTGAATGAGTATCAGCGTAGGGATGAATCATTACAGGCCGCACAAAAAAATGCGGGTGATGATCCCAGATTGAAATTGGCGTACGCGACTGCCGCTGCCGAAATGTACTTAGAGCATAATCAAGCACAAGCAGCGATTGATTTATTGCAGCCAGTCCAAGACGCTAGCTCTCGTCATTTTCACGCAACTCGTCTGTTGCTCAAGGCGTA
The DNA here is from genome assembly GCF_947630565.1 of uncultured Paenalcaligenes sp. Lineage (NCBI taxonomy): Bacteria > Pseudomonadati > Pseudomonadota > Betaproteobacteria > Burkholderiales > Alcaligenaceae > Paenalcaligenes > uncultured Paenalcaligenes sp. Next base: position 31,147 of record NZ_CANRIC010000019.1, on the reverse strand, counting down.
TCGTCAACAAGAGGATTATGAGCGCGTCTACGAACTAACACGTTTGTTATTACGTCGCAGTGCTATTGATAAAAATGAGGCTTTAGACTATATCGAGTATTCCGCTGCTAAACGGATAGAGGCTGCTGACTTAGAGCAGTTTAAAACCATCTGGAATGACCTACGCACCGAAGAAAAAAGTCTAGTCAGCGTGGCATTAGCCGCGGCTCAGCTTTTATCTGCCCATGATAAGCATGATGAAGTAGCACGTATTCTTGAGCCTGCCATTCAACAAAAACCAGCGCCCGAGCTGCTTAGTGCTTATGCCCGTTGTCCACAAGAGTGCTATAGTCGTCGCCTAAGTAAAGCCGAGGAATGGCTGCAAAAATATCCTCAGGACCCAGCTTTGTTAGCAGCCTTAGGACGTTTATGCATCACTGGGCAACTTTGGGGCCAAGCAGAGCATTATTTAAAACGCAGTATGAAAGTCCGCAATGACTTACGTATTCATGCTTTATTGGGCCAGTTGTATGATGTGTTAGGTCGTCAAGACGAGGCCATTTACCATTGGCGTATTGCAGCATTGACGGCAGGGGCTTTACCTATTATGCCGCCTAACCGTTTATTACCTGCGGCTGATTTGAATGCGGATCCAACGTTGGTCGATGGTCACTTGCCCGATGAGCCTCTCATCGCGGATAATACTCGTCCTATAGCCGCTAGTGCTGTGGATAGTAGTGTATTCGAGGATTCCGAGCCTGTGGCCTATCAGGCATCAACCCCAGACACCGATTCACATGACGAACACTATTTTGATTCTGCTCCCATTCCAGGGGTAGATGTCAGCATGACTTCCGATGATTCTCATCGGTCCCGAGATTAACTTACTCTTTATAAAAGGCTTAACAATGAGCTTAACTGCGATTGGTTACGGCGATAATGCCCCAGAAGAATTTAACGTAGTTGTCGAAATTCCAATGAATTCAGACCCAGTTAAATACGAAATTGATGACAGCACGGGTGTAGTGATGGTGGACCGCTTTATGTTGGCCGCCATGCATTACCCATGTAACTATGGTTATGTGCCACAGACTATTTCTCAAGACGGCGATCCAGTTGATGTATTGGTATTGTCTCCTTTTCCTATTCAAGTTGGCGCTGTCATTAAATGTCGCGCCGTCGGCGTATTGAATATGGAAGACGAGGCGGGCGGTGATGCAAAAGTGTTAGCAGTGCCTGTAACTAAGCTATACCCTCCCTACCGCCATATCAACCAGCCTTCAGATCTACCTCAAGAAGAGCTAGACCGTATTCAGCATTTCTTTGAGCGTTACAAAGACTTAGAAAAAGGCAAGTGGGTTAAGATTGAAGGCTGGGCTGATGCGGATGCCGCTAAAGCTGAAATCACCAGCAGTATTGAACGTTACAAGGCAGAAAAATAATGCAATGGATCTTCACTCCTCCTAAACCGATAGGGTTGGCCATTCATGGCGTAGATGCACAGTTTCCGGTACAACGTATTTTTTGTGTTGGTCGAAATTATGTAGAGCATGCACAGGAAATGGGTCACAGTGGGCGTGAGGATCCGTTTTTTTTCTGTAAGCCACCGCAAGCGATTGTGGTGGTCGATGATAGTGGTAACAGTTGTATGCCGTATCCTAGCCAGACCTCGGATTTACACCATGAGGTTGAGTTAGTCGTGATGCTAGATAAGGGCGGCAAAGACCTAAGTATAGAGCAAGCCGCCGAGGCAATTTACGGTTATGCAATTGGGTTAGATATGACGCGGCGCGACTTGCAGGCTGCAGCTAAAAAACAAGGACGCCCTTGGGAAACAGGTAAGGCCTTTGATGCATCAGCGTTAATTGGTCCCGTGCACCCTAGAGTAAAAACGGGTGAATTGACTCAAGGCGAAATCGCTTTATATGTGAATAATCAACTACGCCAACAGGGCGATTTATCACAGTTGATTTGGAATGTAGCAGAGTCAATTGCCTATTTATCACGCTTTTTTACCTTATCAGCCGGAGACGTGTTAATGACCGGAACACCAGCAGGTGTAGGGGCAGTACAAGCAGGTGATCAAATGCGTGCGGTAATTGAGGGCTTAGGGCAGATTCAGGTCAATATACGTTAACTCATTATTTAACCTCTGTAGGTGATAGATAAAAAAGACGCGTTAAGCGTCTTTTTTGCGTTTAGAGCAGACGGAGTCGATCCCTTGATATTTTTGTCCGTTGTGATTTTTGCGAATAGGATTCCCTGCTAAAAAATTTCATACTGTTCTTAATTCATTGATTGATAAGGAGAGCATGATGTGGAAAAAAAATAAAAATCAGCGGGGACAGGGGATGGTGGAATACGTCATTATTGTTGCCTTAGTCGCAGTAGCTGCTATTGCTGTATTTCAATTGTTTGGTCAGGTTGTACGCTCGCAAACCGCCGCAATGGCTAAAGAATTAGCCGGGGAAGACGGCACCGCCGAATCTCAAAAAGCACAAGATGCAGCTAATTTAAGTACAGCCCAAACAGAGAGTAAAAGCCTACAAAGCTTTACAGGCAATGCGGGTCAAGCAGGTGGGCAATAGGTCTAGCCATGCTCACGGGCAGTCGGGGCAAGTCTTGGCTTTGGGTTTACTTTTTTCCGTGTTGCTTAGCTTGATTCTGGTGCGATTCTTTTATGTGGGAGAGGTAAATCATGCCAGCGTGCGTCAGCGACATGCCTTAGATGCAGCAACATATAGCGGGGCTATTATGCAGTCACAAGCATTGAATTACACCGCCTATTTGAATCGTGCTTATACCGGGCATCAAATTGCGATGGCTCATCTCATCACGATGGCATCATGGGCGCATTTTGCTGGTACAGAAGCCATGCGCGTTCAGCAAAGAAACCCACCAGCGAGTTTGATTACCATGATGTTTGGGCCGCAGCATGGGGTCGCTTACGAGGCCGCTAATATGGCTCAGGGTATGCAGCGCCATGCACAGTTTTCAGGTGCATTAGGACAGGCCTTTAAAACCCATGATGCCTTTACTCTTGGGCTTTTACAGCCCGCCAGTCAGGCCATTTATACCCAGCTCCCCCAATGGCGAGAGCAAGTGATTCGCCAAGTATTACAAGATAACTACCCCGAATTTGATTTCACCAAAAACAATGACCAAGTGGAATTAGTCATTCATGAGGGAAATTGGTCAGAGCAAGTTAGTTGGCAATCAGCCAGTTCTTTAAGCCCGTGGTTGCATGAGTTACTCAATCACTATGCCTTCTTAAGTGAGCGTAACCATACAGCCCGTAATGTATGGGTAGTAGATGCTCGTTGTCCCCATAAAAGGCACGAGTTACGACGTCGTGGGCAGACGAGATTAGATGAGCAAGGTTTATGGCGCTCAGAGGATACGCAGTCCTTTCATGCGTTGCGTGCGAATCGTTGGATTGGCTGCTACCACAGAGAATATGCGATGGGCTGGGCGTGGATACCGACCCAATCTAAACAAACTCCTACCGGAGATTTTATCGATGATGCCCCTATGGATTTTAGTCAGCAGGACTTTTGGCGATGGGTTCAAGAAAAAACAAATTGGAATATTTTTAGTGGGACCACCAACCCTTTAGCAAGTTCTTGGGCGAAAAAAGATCAACAGCAATGGCGGGGTAGCGGCTTAGGGCGTTATCTCAATACGGTACAGCCTAATACGGTGATTGGGTTTAATACCACCTTGAGACTTGCCGGTCCTCAAGGGCAGATTTTACATAGCTCAAGCGAAGCGGAGAGTTACTTTGTACGTCCCATCGAGCGCACAGATAGAAGAAAAGAAAGTAATAATCTTTTCCATCCTTTTTGGCAGGCACGGTTACAAAACACCTCGTGGCATCAACGCTTACAACAGCTAGTAGGAGATTAATTATGTCGCAGCAAAAAGGTCAGGCCATGCTAGAAATGGTAGTCGTAACATCTTCTATTTTATTGTTGATATGGGGGCTAGTTTGGTTGCAGCGTTGGCAGCAGGTGAAGGTGCAAGCTCAGCATCATGCGGCATTAAGTGCTTTTCGATTTAGCCAAAGCTATGAGTTAGGACAGGTTGACGCCCAACTCCCTTCTTATATTGAGGGCTTATATAGCGGTATTAGTCACCAGCAGAATAGTCAAAGGCTTTCTTTAGGTGGGATGGCTCATGGGGCTTTTTTTATCGAGCAAGCACAAAAAGAAGGGGTGCTAGGGCCTTCTGATCGTTGGCGTTTTGAAAGTCAGTCAGTTCAAAGCAATGCACTAAAAACGGCGATATGGAGCACGAATGCTTTTGCATTCTTACCGAGTATGGCGGTTAAAAGTCAGACCAGCATTTGGGTGGGGGCTGGGCATGCCCAGAGTGATAAAAATATGACTCAACGTCTAACTGCTAGCCCCTCGTTATGGGCACATGCTCAAAAGACATCTCAAGTCACTATAGGGGCATTAAGTCCTTTTTTACAAGCAGTCGATTTGGGTTGGGGGCGTAAGGCACCCACTATAGATTGGCTTGAGCCCTGGCAAGAATCTGTGCCCGCCTTACATTTGCCTTAGGAGTACGCCATGCGATTTGTATTTTTTTTATGTAGCTGCCTTTTTTATATGCCTAGCACAGCGCAACTACTGCCTGCTTTTCATGATTTGCCTGTGCAGTGGTTAGCTGCAGAACATTGGCATTGGCAAGGACAGCAGGTAACAAGTCAGCGCTTTACTAGTTCGAAATCAGTTGTCGATGTGGCTCAGCAGATTCAACGTCGTCTTGATGAAGATTTACAGGTACAACGATTACCGACGGCGTGGCTATTAAGTTTTGAAAAAGCACACACCCACTATTTAATTTTATTGTCTGCTCAGTCAACAGGTAGTCAGGGTTGGTTATCAAGTTTAGCGCTGCAAGCAGAGCCGAATCCCAAGCCACCTCAGGTATTTACCGGTTTATTTCAGCATAGCTGGATGATGCAACATGTAGAGCAGTCTGCTACGTATTTTATATTTCAAGCGCATAGACCTAAAGAGGTGATGCGGCGCTTAGTGCAGTCACGATTACTACAACATGGCTGGAAAGCAAATGCTTGTGAATCAGTAGATTGGTGTGATTGGCATAAGGAGGCGAAAAAAATGTTGATTTGGCATGACCCTAATGATGAGCGTTGGCATGTGCTGTGGTGGCCGGCTACCTAAGGAGAACATCGTGAAACACATTGCATCGCATTATAAGGTTTTGATTTGGATAGGGGTTTGTTTGGTTTGTGGGGTATTGGCGGCTTGGGCAGGACAGCGCTATTTGCATCAGCAAAGTGATTTGCTTGCGCAGAAAAATAAGCAACCCATGATTGAGCGAGTCGTCGCCGCTCATTTTTTAGCCGCAGGTACGGTATTGACTGAGACCCATTTAGCCACGCGGGCTTTTCCTTTATCTATGGTGCCTACTAATAGTATTTCCGTGAGCCAGTACCAACGCTTACTGGGCGGTACGTTACGGGCAGAGGTGGCAGCCGGAGATATGGTGCTGCCGTTGCATATCAGTCAAACACAAGTCGCCGCTTTTTCTACGCGACTGGTGGCAGGTCGTCGTGCTGTGACTATGCCAGTAGATCAAATTAACTCTTTAGCTGGCTTGCTACGAGCTGGTGATTTGGTGGACTTATATGTCAGTTTTGATCATCAACGACGAAAGATTACGGCTCCTTTATTACAAGGGGTACTCGTCTTAGCCACCGATGAGCATACTTCAGACATGCCCAGTCAAGAGGCTGGGCATTACGCCACGGTTACCTTTGATTTAGCTCCAGAGGACGGCGCCAAGCTCGTCGCTGCACGTCAAACGGGGAGCATTACTGCTATGTTGCGAAATCCGCATGATGCGCAGCTTTCTAATAAGGGTGTGCGCGGAGACTTGGCAACGTTATTAGGGGTAAATCAGCCCAGTGCTGAGTTCAAGACAGTACCTATTATTTATGGCAATAAAACCAGTCGGCAGGTGCGAGGTGTCGATGCAATACCTAATGCACCACGTAGTGCTGTATTAGACGTAGAGACGCCAGAGCAGTTAAGTTATCAATACGAGGTGCAACATGCGTTGGTGGATTAAATGGCTTAGCCTGGGGATGTTGAGCTTATATCTATGGCCGAACTTGGGATTAGCCCAGACTCAATGGCGTATGCAGGTGGGGGATATGCGGGTGCTAACGTTGCCCGATGTAGCACGAGTGGCTGTGGGTGACGGGCATGTGCTTAATGCCATAACTTCTGACGATAAAGAGGTCTTGGTTTTTGCCCGTAATGTGGGCAGCAGTAGCCTGACGGTTTGGTTTACTCATGGCTCCTTTCAGAGCTATCAGATAACGGTACAAGATGTGGTGCAACAGCAGGCACTGGGGGAGCTAAAGCAGTTACTGCAACGTATTCCTAATCTCACTGTTACAGAGGTAGGGGATAAGGTCGTCGTCGAGGGGGCTCAATTAAGTGCGCAGCACAGACAACAGCTTGATGAGCTAAAAAAACAATACACACAGATTGTGGATCTTAGTAGTGCCATGCTATGGGAGCCTATGGTGCTGCTTGATGTGCAGGTCTTAGAGATACCTCGGAATTTTATGCGAGAAATCGGTGTTCGTTGGTCTGATCAGTCAGAGGGGGGTGTGCATGCTGGTCTAGCATGGGATGGGGGAAGCAAAAAATTGCTCGATAGGCCAGGAGAAACCGTCATACCTCTCCCTTACCAAGTAGGGGCAGTTGCAGGTTATTTTGGTTTAAATGCGTTGTTGTCGGCTCGGATTCAAGCCTTAACCCAAACGGGTCAGGCGGTGGTATTAGCACAGCCTCAATTATTGGCTCGGAGTGGGGCAACAGCAGAGTTTTTGGCTGGGGGCGAAGTGCCCTACTCAACCACAGATAATAATGGCAATGCCAATACGTCTTTTAAACCTTATGGGGTGTCTTTGAAGATCACACCTTTCTTAGAAAGTAATGGCGCAGTCCGTTCACATGTAGATGTGGAGGTTAGCTCTATTGATCCAAGCCTATCAATTCCTACAGGCCCCTCATTAAAAACACGACGAGCTAGCACCGAGTTTAATGTGCAGTCAGGTCAAACGTTAGTTCTAGCTGGCTTTATTTCTCAGGATATGTCTGAAAACAGTCATCAGGTTCCCGGTCTGGGTGGTATTCCTATATTAGGAGCCTTGTTTAAGTCCAAGCGTTTTCAACGTAATGAAACAGAGCTTGCTATTTTTGTCACACCCGTATTGGTGGACTCTCAGCATCAGCAGGTTACTGAGCGGGTACATAGAGCACAGCATATCCTCAAGGAAACTTTCGAGGCTCCGGTGTTGAATGTGCCTTTAATCGCTAACGAAGTCAAACCCATTTCTACAGGATGGAATCCTTGGCAAGGGCAAGGTTCACAATGGGAATCAGAGGAGAGTTTTCATGTTGATACACCTTGAGTTGCATCATCAAAATGGGGATCAGCAGCGTGTTAGCTATACGCTGCCTGTGCTGATAGGTAAAGGTAACGAGAATCATTTGATCTTAAACGGATGGCGTGTGGCTAAGCAGCACGCGCGCATTTTCCAAGAAGGTCAAACGCTTTACATTGAAGACTACGGCAGTTTGCATGGCACTTTTGTAAACGATAAACGGATAAGTCGTTACGGGCCATTGCAGGTTACTGATCAGATAGTGATAGGCCCGTGTTTATTGCAGGTTCAGCAGTTAGTAACACATATAGCCGTGGCAGAGCCATTAGTGCCATTGCATGCGCCTCCTATTAAAGAAAATGCGGCTCCTGCCCCTCTAGCGCTACAGCTACGTTTACACCAACAGTTAGTGGCTGCTTTAGATTTGCGTCGCAAGGAAATTGAAGACTTGAGTGATCAAGAGCTTAGAGATCAAGCTCACAGGCATTTGGAGCTAATTTTAAGCAAAAACCCTTTAGATGCGGATATAGATCAGGCTGACTTATTGCGTACGGTGATTGATGAGGCAATAGGGCTAGGCCCCTTAGAGCGTCTTTTAGAGCAGGCAGATATTAGTGAAATTATGGTCAATGGGCATCAGCAGATTTACATTGAACGCCAAGGGCGTTGTGAACGTAGCTCTTATGTTTTTAGTAGTGAGTCCGCTCTTTTAGCAGTAATAGATAGAATCGTTAGTCCTTTAGGTCGAAGGATTGATGATAGCTCTCCTATGGTAGATGCTCGACTCAAAGATGGGTCGAGAGTGAATGCAGTAATTGCTCCTATTGCGATTGCTGGGCCGTGTTTAACCATCAGAAAATTTAGTCAAAAACGATTGGATTTAGATGACCTGTTAGGATTTGACGCCTTAAGCTCGCCGATGGCAGAGTTCTTAAAAGTTTGTGTTCAAAACAAGAAAAACATGTTGGTAGCAGGGGGCACGGGTAGTGGTAAAACGACCTTACTCAATATACTTTCTACCTATATCCCCACAAGTGAGCGAATTATTACGATAGAGGATGCTGCTGAGTTACGTTTGGATCAGGGTAATGTGGTGAGTCTTGAGGCGCGTCCGATGAATAGTGAGGGTAAAGGACTCGTTACCATCAGGGACTTAGTGCGTAATGCATTGCGCATGCGACCCGATCGAATTGTAGTGGGTGAGTGTAGGGGAGCTGAGGCCTTTGATATGTTGGGGGCAATGAATACAGGCCACGAAGGCTCTTTAACCACTTTGCATGCAAATAGTCCTCGTGACGCCTTAGCTAGACTAGAAACCTTAATTTTAATGGCGGGTATGGATTTACCCTTAGCGGCTGTGCGCGAACACATTGCGTCGGGGGTGCAAATTATTGTGCAACAAGCCCGTTTAAACAATGGTAGGCGAGTCATCAGCAGTATTAGTGAAATTACAGGCATAGAAAGTGGACGTATACAAACACAGGATTTATTTGGTTTTAATGTAAATAATCTGTGTTTTCAGGCTAACGGTTTATTTCCTCATTGCTTTGCGGATCAGCCACAGTGTGTTGATGCACAGTGGTTTAACCCCTAGGAGTCAGTGCCATGTGGCTTAGTCTTAGCCTTGCTCTATGTGCCGTAGCTGTCATGGCGCTAATTTGGTTTTTACCTCCTTGGTTATGGCGTTGGAGCCAACAACATAAAAAACACTTTGAGCAGCACTCTGAACATCACTTCGCGGCTAGTTTTGTTTTTTTACGTGGGCAAGATATATTTACGTTTTTTATTGTTTTTCTCGGTGCTTTGTTGCTCTTTTTTTGGCTGATGGGAGGATCGTTGTTTCTATTAGCCGTAGTTATGGGCATAGGTTTTTTTTTATGGCCTCTTTATTTACGAGTCTTAAAACAGCGCCGCTTAGCTCGTTTTGAGCGTCAAATGCCTGATTATCTCTTGGCCTTGGCTGGGGCGTTGCGAGCAGGAAGCAGTTTAGCCATTGCCATGCAGCGTATTACGCCTCTTAGCCACATTCCCTTATCTCAGGAAATGGGCTTACTGCTTCGAGAGCAGCGGATGGGAATCAGTCCTACAGAGGCCTTAGAACGTTTATATCTGCGCATGCCATGTGAAAGCAGCAGTTTATTTAAATCTGCAATTGCGGTATCCGGGCAAAGTGGAGGTGGTTTAGCAGAGCTATTTGAAAGTATGGCACAGACCATTAATCAGCGTTTGTACGTAGAGGGCAGGATACGCGCCTTAACCGCGCAAGGTCGAATGCAAGCGTGGGTTATGGCTTTACTGCCGTTGTTAATTGGTGGGGCGTTATATGTCATTGACTATCAGCTGATTGCACCGTTATGGCAGCAGCCTTCCGGGCAGATGGTTTTAGTAGCAGTGGTCTTGCTGGAGCTGATTGGACTGTGGCTTATCCGGCGTATTGTGAATGTCAGCCTTTAGGAGATTGCCATGTGGTTAGGCCTAAGTCTTTTTCTATTGATGCTATGGGTGGTCATGCTTTGCGCAGGATTACTTTGGCCTATTGTGTGGCACAGCAAGCAAGGAACAAAGAGCTCATCATGGGTCAGTGCGTGGTGGCGTTATTGGCGTCATGTGTGTCAGCCTTTATTGGGCTGGCGTCACCGACAGCGTTTAGCTCGTTTGTTGGTTCATGTAGGTCAGTCATCCGTACCAGTTGAGCAAATTTTTGCTTATCAATGTGGTGCTTTTTTAGCCTCTTTTTTTCTATGCTTGATGATGTGGTGGGGATGGGGAGGGAAATGGTTATCGGGTGTTCCGTGGTCGCTAGGATTAGCGAGTGCTATGTATTGGTATCCGGTGTCTGTTTTGCAACGCAAGATACGTAGGCAACAGCAGCAAATGCAGCGAGAATTTCCGTTCATGCTTGATTTACTGACCTTGAGCCTAGAGGCTGGGATGGGGATACAGAGTGCATTGCAATTATGTGTGGCACAGTTACCCTCGCATCAGCTGCGGAGTCACTTGCAGCTAACCTTAGATGATTTGCGTACGGGGTTAAATCGAGATCAGGCCTTTATGCGATTTGCGCAACGGGTGGCTCTGGATGAGGCGCATGCTTTTGTTGCTGCATTACAGCAATCCTTCGAGTTGGGTGGCAGCTTAGGGCCACTGTTACGTCAACAGGCACATCAGCGCCGTCAAGAGCGATTTTTGCGTGCAGAAAAAAAGGCCTTAGAGGCGCCAGTGAAAATGCTATTGCCTTTGGTAGTGTGTATTTTTCCGTGTACTTTTTTAGTGATTGGCTACCCACTGTTTTTTCAGCTATGGCAAAACTTATGAATACTATAGCCATATACCAAGCTCATGGGCTTTGGGCTAGATACCATGGTTGGAGGCAATTTAGACACAAAAATGCTTTTTTATTTTTTGCGCATTGCCAAGCTGTTCATAGTTTTGGCTTAAGGCATTCGCTGTGGGTGTTGTTTGTGGATGCGCAAGGGCAGCCCATAGGAAACTGGGTACGATTGGCTCCTAATCGTATTCGTTATTGCCTACGAGCTTTTGGTGTCTTGGAATGCGAGTCACTATCCATAAAAAAACGCCACCAATTAATGGTGGCGTTACAAAGCACTAATTGGTTATCACAGACTATACATTGGCGTTTGACGATGTTTGGCCAAAGACGCTGCGGTAAATAGGATAAAAACTACTGTATAGGATAGCCATCATTAATAAATTTAATGGGGTAAGCAAAAAATGTACAACGGAGGCACCAAATACCAAGACCAAACCATCAGCGATAAACTGTAATCCTATATAGATAGCAGCCCAACATAAGCCAAAGATAATGAGAGCGCCTTTGTTTCGCCAACAGGCAACCATGGAGTAGAACAAGGCTTGTTTTAATGGTATTTGATGCCATCCCATCAAAGCGGGAGCATGCCAAAATAAAATGGAAATGCCTATATAAAAGACACCAAATAAGAAAAAAGGTGCTTTTACCGCACTGAGCACTTGGGCGGGAACGATTTCCTCACCCGACATGGCCAACATAATACTATTGCTAAAGGGTAAAACGGCAAGCAAGCCAGCGACTAAGCAGCACAGAAAGTAGGCTAAGCCCAGGCGCAGCATGGCTTTTTTAGTGTCGGGGTTTTTTAAGGGAGCTAACCACATTCCCATTTGCATTGCTTGATTTCGTTCTATATGTAAGCAAGCGTTCAGGGCAATGAAACCTAAAGTGGGGGTAGCGATAATTAAGCCAACTTGTCCTAAAATAGGAATTAAATAATTAATATTTATCAATAGGCTAGTCATTAGGCTCCAAAAGAGCATAGCCATCGGTTGGCGCTTAAATAAGGCCCAACCTTGTATAAGCCAAGCCCAACCGTAACTCATGGGAAGACGTGCTGCTTGCATGCGTTATCCTAGTAACTCTTCAAGAGAATGCTGTGATTGACGACGTTGGATTAAAACGCGCTCAAAGTGCGTGGGGTCGTGTGGTTTTAGGGTCTGAGCCGGACGAGGCAAGAAAAAATCATACAAACGCGATACCCAAAATCGCAAGGCAGCGGCTTGTAGCACGAGGGGCCACACGTTTTTTTCGGCTTCAGTAAAGGGGCGAATCTCTGCATAGGCCTTAAGCCAAGCGGTTAATAGCTCTAGTTTAAACGCACCCGTTTCTCTTTCGATACACCAGTCATTAACACTGACAGCCACATCAAAGATCCAGGTGTCGCAACCGGCAAAATAAAAATCAATAAAACCACCCATGATAGGATTTTCATCGGAACCCGCAAAAAGCACATTATCACGGAACAAGTCACAGTGGGCTGGGCCGAAAGGTAGCTGCTTAAAAATGTCGCTGTGAAAGAAGGCTTGTTGTTCTACAAGTACGGTTTGAATTAGGTCTGTTTGTGTGCTGGTTAAAAAAGGCAGAACGGCAGGGATGGTTTTTTCCCACCAGGGTAGACTGCGTAAATTAGGTTGGACTATTTTATAGTCTTGGCCTGCTAAGTGCGTTTGCGCTAATGTGGTTGCCGCCAATGCACAATGAGCAGCGGTGGGCTCAGGTACAAAACTACCATCTAAGCGACTTACAATAGCACATGGCTTATCGTGTAATTTTGTCAGGCGTGCGCCGTTCTTGAGTGTTTGTGGCGAAGGAACTGGCACACCTTTTTGAGCTAAATGGTGCATGAGTTCTATATAAAAGGGGAGCTGCTCGTAGGTTAGGACTTCGAACAGGGTCAGTACATATTCCCCTTTTGTTGTATTTAGAAAATAATTGGTGTTTTCAATGCCGGCGCTGATGCCCCGTAAAGAAATGAGTTCGCCCAACTCATAGTTTTGCAATAAATCGCGCGCATCGGCGTCGGTGACAGGAGTAAAAACAGCCATGTGGTTAAAATTATCAATAAAATAGAAACAGCGAGTACGGCCTAATAAGATAGGTCGCCATTATAGGAAATAGCTAGTATAAAGCCTATTACTGCTTATTAGCTTTTGATTACTACATATAGGTATGTTGTGAGTCTACATTCAAATACGGCCTTGAGCCAAACCGATCCCCAGCCTCAGCCCAGCCCATGGGCTTTGTGTGTGGCACCAATGATAGATGTAACGGATCGTTACTGTCGCTATTTTCATCGCTTATTGGCTCCTCATGCTCGTCTTTATACTGAAATGATTACGACTGGAGCCCTAGAGTATGGCGATGTAGAGCGTCATTTGCGTTTTGATGAGTCTGAGCACCCTGTCGCCTTGCAACTAGGGGGCAGTGATAGAGACGCGTTAGTTAGAAGTGCTAAGCTAGGAGAGCAGTGGGGCTATGATGAGATCAACCTGAACTGTGGCTGTCCTTCTGATCGAGTTCTAAAAGGATCATTTGGAGCCAGTCTCATGAACCAACCTTTGCTCGTCGCTGACTGCTTAAAAGCCATGCAAGACGCTGTGGGCGTGCCGGTTACAGTAAAACATCGCCTTGGCTTGGACTATAACGAGTCTTATGATTTTGTGCGTGATTTTGTAGGTCTTCAATATCAGGTAGGGGTGCGGGTCTTTATTGTTCATGCGCGCAATGCGGTTTTGAAAGGGCTGTCCCCTAAGGAAAATCGGGATGTGCCACCCTTACGTTATGATATGGCTGCCCAGCTAACCACCGATTTTCCTGATGCGATTTTTGTATTGAACGGGGGAATTAATACGGTAGAGCAGTCTGTACAGCACCTGAACACCTTTGATGGTGTAATGATAGGCAGAGCAGCGTGGCATACGCCAGCTGTGTTGGGTCAGATGCATGATGCGATCTGGCCTCGTACTCCCCGTCTGTCCGAAGACGCAGTACTACACGCTATGCATGCATATTTACAGGCTGAGCTTGCAACTGGGGTGCGCCCTCGACAGATTACTAAGGCAATGTTGGGGTGGGCTCATGGTAAAAAAGGCGCTCGTCAATGGCGACGCCATCTCTCTGACCCAGATCAAATGGCCCGTAATGATGCGGCAGTACTGCTAGAAGCATGGGATCAGCTTTTGCAGGCTGCAGCTGTTAATGATCTAGAGCCACCTGCAACTCTGCTTTAAGCTGCTGCATTAAATCAGTAGCTAGTAAAGCACGGGCTAAAGGCGCACCTTGACCAGCCCAATGAGCGGCAAAGTCATGACAGCCTTGTTTGCTAGCCGCTGCATGTAAGGCTTTGGCTGCACTGTAGGCGATCGGGTAGTCTGGGACATATTCAATGAATTCATGTACTTCTTCATGCATGCGGTTTTTAATACCACGTGCCGGTCTGCCCGAGATAACGGCTGTAAGGGTAGTTTGAAAAGCATTAATGGATTGTAAATTAGCTCGGTAATGTTCGTCGGCAGCTGATTCTGGGCATAAAATAAAAGCGGTTCCCATTTGAGCTAATTCTGCACCTAGGTGAAGAGCTGCCGCAATGCTAGAGCCAGTCATAATACCGCCTGCAGCAATTAAAGGGAGTTTGATATATTGCCGCAGTACCGGCAGCAAACTAAAAAGTCCTATTTGCTGGTCGGTATCGGGATGTAGAATACCTCGATGCCCCCCAGCCTCAATGCCTTGCGCAATAATGGCATTAATGTTGGCCTCTTGTAGGCTTAGCGCCTCGTAAAGGTTCGTGGCGCAGCCCCAGACTTGAATACCTGCTGCTTGCAGTCGTGTAATTGCTTGCGCATCAGGTAATCCGAAATGAAAGCTAACCACAGCAGGTTTCTCTAGGCAGAGCATATCAATAAGCGCTTCATTATTCACTGCACTTTGATAGGGGGCGTGTAGTGACGTTGGAGCGACCGCTTTAAACTCTGCAAAGTAAGGCTCTAACAAGGCTAACCATTGCTGCTCTTGGGCAGGAAAGGGTTGGGTTGGTTGATGAGCAAAAAAATTAACATTGAAAGGACCTGAGGTTTGTGCTTTTAATTGTTGGATTTGCTCTTGAGCGTGTTGGGTGCTGAGATGACCTAAACCCAATGAGCCTAGACCTCCTGCATTACTGACAGCAGCTGCCAAAGCAACTGTAGAGACGCCCGCCATCGGGGCTTGAACGATAGGGGTATGCAGCGAGAGCTGGGTTAGTAAGGTCGTCATAGCTCGTTATGAAAACAAAAATAAATAAAAAAATACCTCAATCAATATACCTGTTATTGATTGAGGTGTGATGACAGCGTATTGAGTCTATTTGTCTGATAGGGTGTCAGTAGGCCAGTCACGAATATAGGCTTTCAGCATGTTGTTCTCAAACTGCTGCGCCTCAACAATGGCTTTAGCCAAGTCATAAAAAGAGATTACCCCTTGTAGAACGGGACCATCCATAACTGGTAGGTAACGGGCATGTTTTTCCAACATCAAACGTTGAACTTCGTCTGCACTGGTATTAGGTGTTACGCTAATCGGGGCGTCATCCATAATACTGCGTACGGTGTAGGTGTTGCCTTTAGTGCCATGAGTATGTAGATGGCGAATGATTTCTCTGAAGGTCAACATGCCGACTAGCTCGCCATGTTCCATCACCACCAATGAGCCAATGTCTTGTTCACTCATGACCTCGATGGCTTGAGTGATAGGCATGTCTGGCGTAGCGGTGTAGAGGATATCCCCTTTGACTCGTAGAATTTCACTGACTTTCAACATAATGATCTCCTTGGTGTTTGCTGGTAACAAGCATTTCTTTTTCTATTTGCTTGCTGGACAAGTGTATTTTATCAGGATTGACGAGCAAGGTATTTAACATAAGCGCTGGATTGGCCACGCTAACATTAATTAATTCAACCATGCTAGAGGCGACGGCAGTATCCGCTTGGTTGCGATCCACTAAAAGCGTATCAACCAGAGGTGCTAAGGGAGTAATAGCTGGATCACAGGCTAATACCCAACGCTCCTCCTCTTTTTCTATTGTATTTACGACATAACCGAGTTGTTTTAAGGTGGTCAGTAAATCAGCTAGGTCAGAAGGGTTACGTTTTAGGGTGCTACTTATGTCATCAAGCGTTAAGCCTAGCGGTGTTTGGGCTCGTTTTTTCCATAATAAAGCCAATAAAGACAGCGCGTTGAGATATTTTGCTCCTGGCTGGTGTGTGCTAATCCAGTTGCGACGACGTAAACTGGGTAGGGTAGCGACTAAGCTAGCCCCTAATAATACGACTAACCAAGAGAGATACATCCACATTAAAAAGATAGGTAAGGTAGCAAATGCGCCATATATCAATGTGTATGTAGGAAATTGCTTTAAGTAAAAGGCAAAGCCTTGTTTTAGAATTTCAAGTAAAAGTGTCGTGACAACCCCACCTACAATGGCATCACGCCACAGCACCTTTCTGTTTGGCACGTAGGCAAATAGTGCACTAAAAGCCATAACGGTGATTAAAAAAGGAACATACGACAAGGCAAAAGAGGTCAAGGTTGACAGGCTACCTATATAACCAAAGGATTCTTGTGCTAGAACGGTACTGGCCCATAGGCTTGCACCCATGACGATGGGGCCCAAGGAAATGATGGCCCAATACACCAAAATACGTTGTGCCAGTGGACGTTTTTCCGTGACATACCAAATGGCATTAAATGTTTCGTCAATGGTTGATAGCAGCATAATTGACGTAATAATCAAAAATAAGCTACCAATAGCGGTTAGGCTAGATGCTTTGGCGGCAAAGTCATTGAGGTACTCCATCACGTTCTCAGAGACGGCCTCCGGCATCAGGCTAGAGGTCAGAAAACCTTGTAGGGCATCTCTAAAATCATTAAATAATGGAAAGGCGGTAAACAGTGACAACACGACGGCTAATAAAGGCACAATAGCCAAAATAGTCGTAAAGGTTAAGCTAGAGGCGACTTGAGTTAGGTTGCGTTGCAAAAGTCGTTCTACAATAAAGGCGGTACTTTCTTTGGCGTTATGCCACCAAGAAGGCTCAACGGCTATTTCTTTTTGATTTGAGGCTGTGGCGCTAGGCGCTTTAGTAGTCATGAATATGAACTCCACTCCAGACGTTTTTAGTAAGACTTTACCTGTGCTTACATTTTAAGGGCTGTGCATCCAGCGATAATAACAGTATGAAACCGCAATTAAATCCTATTTTGTATCGAGTTGCTGCGCTTGCGCTAGTTGGCTTAATCATTCTTTGCCTTGTGTGGGAGCTGTTTATTGCTCCTATACGACCCGGCGGCTCTTATTTGGTGTTAAAGGTGATTCCGTTATTATTCCCTTTGCGAGGAGTACTCAAAGGGAATAATTACACCATGCAATGGTCTTCTATGCTTGTTTTGTTGTATTTCATGGAAGGCGTGACACGGGCTTGGTCTGATCCGAATCCGATGTCGGTATATATGGCCTATATAGAAATTGTATTATCTTTTGTTTTTTATGCATGCGCACTTTATTATCTTTGGCCTGCTAAAAAACTGGCGAAAAAGCATAAAAAAGAACAACAGGCTGCCACCTTGGAGTCCACTAAATGAGCCCATTATTTGACCCTTCATTAATTACGAATCATTTCGCAGAGTTGGGCTCCGCTTTTTATACGCGACTGGATCCGCAGGGCTTAACAGCACCTCGCTTGTTACATGCTAATAACGCTTTGGCTCAGTCCATCGGATTAACGAGTGATGCCATCCAGAGTGTGAGTTTTGTGCAAACGATGGCGGGTAATCAACCCTTACCTAATGGGAAAACGCTAGCAGCTGTGTACAGTGGGCACCAGTTTGGTCACTGGGCGGGGCAGCTAGGAGATGGTCGGGCTCATTTGCTCGGGGCCGTGCAGACAGACTCAGGGCCATTAGAAATACAGCTTAAAGGGGCGGGTTTAACGCCTTACTCCCGAATGGGGGATGGTCGAGCTGTCTTGCGTTCTTCAATTCGAGAGTATTTAGCAAGTCAAGCTATGACAGGCTTAGGCATTCCGACGACGCAGGCTTTAGCTATCGTGGTGTCGGATGATCCAGTCTACAGAGAAACCGTTGAGACGGCTGCCGTTGTGGCTCGTACCGCACCTAGTTTTATTCGCTTTGGCTCGTTTGAGCATTGGGCAAACCATCCAAAGCAATTAGTACAGCTTTTGCATTATGTGGTCGATCATTTTTATCCGAAAGTTGGGACGCCAGGACTAAGTTCTGATGCGCAGTTGGTGCAGGGTGTATTGCGCGAGGTGGTTCGGCGTAGTGCGCAGCTGGTTGCGCATTGGCAAACAGTCGGATTCTGTCATGGGGTGATGAATACCGATAACATGTCAATACTGGGGTTGACCATTG
The DNA here is from genome assembly GCF_947630565.1 of uncultured Paenalcaligenes sp. Classification (NCBI taxonomy): domain Bacteria; kingdom Pseudomonadati; phylum Pseudomonadota; class Betaproteobacteria; order Burkholderiales; family Alcaligenaceae; genus Paenalcaligenes; species uncultured Paenalcaligenes sp. Next base: position 12,998 of record NZ_CANRIC010000019.1, on the reverse strand, counting down.
ATTACGGGCCGTATGCTTTTATTGATGGATTTAAGATCGACTATATTTGTAATCGCACGGATCAAGGGGGGCGTTATGCTTGGTTTAGACAACCTTCCATCGTGCATTGGAATTTAGCACGCTTAGCCAGCTGTTTTTTAGATATATGTACAGAGGCAGAGTTGCAAGAGGTATTAGGCCACTATGAAAATGATTATTTATTGCAATACCATTCGAACTTACAGCAAAAATTTGGTTTTGATCAATGGCGTAGTGGCGATGAAGTGCTTGCCAATGACTGGTGGCAATTGTTGCATGATCATCAAGCCGATCTTACTCTGAGTTTCAGATCACTGAGCACCGTGTTTGAGCATCCTGATGCTTGGCTAGCTTTATTTGAACACAGCGCTGCTGCTCAAGCTTGGCTACAGCGTTATGTACAGCGCAGTCAACAAAACCAACAGACCTTGTCAGCACGATTACAACAGATGAATCAACACAATCCGTTATATGTGTTGCGTAATCATTTAGCTCAAATTGCCATCGACGCCGCCCAAAAGGGAGATGTCGAGCCCTTGGATCGCTTATTTAAGGTGTTAGCGCAACCTTATGAGTGGCAAGAGGGTTACGATGATTTGGCATTACCTCCGACTGCAGATCAATTATTGCCTGCGCTAAGTTGTTCTTCTTAGTGTGACGACGACGTTATTTGGGTATGATTGATCCCAATAAAAATTAATTAACTTTTGGATTTGAATTTGTTATGGCGGCCAACACATTAGGGAAATTGTTTCGGGTAACGAATTATGGCGAATCACATGGCCCTGCCATTGGGGCAGTGATTGATGGGTGTCCTCCTGGTTTAGCTTTATCTGAAGCCGATATACAGTTGGAGTTAGATCGTCGTCGTCCCGGGACTTCACGGCATGTGACGCAGCGTCAAGAGGCGGATCAAGTAGAGATTTTATCGGGTGTGTATCAAGGTAAAACCACAGGAACGCCAATTAGCTTATTGATTCGCAATACCGATGCCCGTAGCAAGGATTATGGCAATATTGTAGATACCTTTAGGCCTGGTCATGCTGACTATGCGTATTGGCGTAAATATGGCATTAGAGACCCACGTGGCGGAGGCCGTTCCTCTGCTCGTTTAACCGCTCCTACGGTCGCTGCAGGTGCCATTGCTAAAAAATGGTTATCTGAGCAGTTTGGCGTGTTAATTCGGGGGTACATGAGTCAGCTAGGCCCCATTGTGATTCCCTTTCAATCATGGGATGAGGTTGCGAACAATCCTTTTTATGCTCCTAATGCGGATGTAGTCCCTGAACTAGAGGTCTATATGGATGCATTGCGTAAAGACGGGGACTCGATTGGGGCGCGTATCGAAGTGGTCGCGGAACACGTTCCCGCTGGATTAGGGGAGCCTATCTATGCCCGTATTGATGCAGAGATTGCGTATGCCATGATGGGGTTAAACGCCGTCAAAGGGGTTGAGATTGGGGCTGGCTTTGAGTCTGTTTCACAGCGGGGCTCAGAGCATGGGGATGCGATTACGCCCACTGGTTTTGAGTCGAATCATGCTGGTGGTATTTTAGGGGGTATCTCGACTGGTCAGAATATTGAGGTGTCTTTGGCGATTAAGCCTACTTCCAGTATTCGCATCAAGCGCCCCTCGATCAATCAGGCCGGCGAGCCGGTCGAGGTGCAGACTTTAGGTCGGCATGATCCATGTGTGGGGATTCGGGCTACCCCGATTGCGGAAAGCTTGTTAGCTATTGTGATTATGGATCAGTTGTTGCGTCAACGTGCGCAGTGCGGCAGTGATTGGCTAGCCCCAGAGGAGGTAGAATGAAGGTATTAGCGAGGAAAATTAAAGGCTTAGCATTAGTCTCAGGTGCTAGCTTCTTGGTGGCGTGTACAGCGATGGATACGACTGGAACAGGCACCGTAGGGATTGAACGCAAGCAATACATGTCGAGCTTGGTGTCCGAGGCTGAACTAAATCAGACAGCAACTCAGCAATACAACCAAATGGTAAGCCAAGCACGTGCGCAATCGGCGTTAGATGTGAATCAGGCCCAAACAAAGCGGGTTCGCACTATTGCACAGCGCTTAATTCAGCAGGTGGGTGTTTTTAGACCAGATGCACAAAACTGGGCGTGGGAGATTCATGTCTTTAATAGCAATGAGGTAAATGCGTGGTGTATGCCTGGTGGGAAAATGGCGGTATACACGGGTCTCATCAATAAAACCAAAGCCACTGATGACGAGCTAGCTGCGGTAATTGGTCACGAGATGGCGCATGCGCTTCGAGAGCACTCCCGCGAGCAAATGTCACAACAGATGGCGACTAATATCGGCTTGTCTGTACTTTCTGCCGTGGTGGGTAGCTCCCTAGTCAATGATTTAGGTGGCACCTTGACCAATGTGATGTTTAATCTGCCTAATAGCCGCACCCATGAAATGGAGGCTGATCGCTTAGGGGTAGAGCTTGCAGCACGTGCAGGATATGATCCTCGGGCTGCCGTGACCTTATGGCAAAAAATGGCGCAGGTAGGTGGTGATAGCCCTCCTGAATTTTTGTCTACTCATCCCTCACCCGCTTCTCGTATTAATGATTTGCAAATTGCAGCACAGCGTGTAATGCCGTTGTATGAGCAGAATAAAAGATAACTAACACCCATGACCGTGCTTACCGAGATTGAGCACGGTTTTTTTACAGTCTTATTATCCTATTATTATTTATACCAGTATATGTATTGGTCTTGTACCGGTTTAAAATAGGGGCATAATAAAACGTACTTATTGCACTTTTAATTTTTGGCGAGACTCAAATGGCTAAAACCTTATACGATAAATTATTTGATTCGCATGTGATTCACCGCGAAGATGATGGCACCTGTTTGATTTATATTGATCGTCAATTATTGCACGAGGTCACCAGCCCCCAAGCCTTTGAAGGCCTAGAGTTAGCTGGTCGTAAACCTTGGCGTATTAGTGCGAACTTAGCTGTAGCCGATCATAATGTGCCTACTACTTCACGCGCGGCAGGTATCGAAGACCCTATCTCTAAATTACAAGTAGATACCTTAGAGAAAAACTGTCAAAAACACGGTATTACTTTGTTTGACATGAATGATAGGCGCCAAGGAATCGTGCATATTATTGGACCAGAGCAAGGGGCAACCTTACCAGGCATGACCGTAGTATGTGGTGATTCTCATACCAGTACACACGGTGCAGTAGGGGCGTTGGCTTTTGGTATTGGTACCTCAGAGGTCGAGCACGTATTAGCAACCCAAACCTTAGTCATGAAAAAAAGCAAGAGCATGTTGGTTAAGGTAAATGGCAAGCTTCCTTTTGGCTGTACTGCTAAAGATTTAATTTTGTATGTGATTGGCAAAATTGGTACGGCTGGTGGGACAGGTTATGCGATTGAGTTTGCTGGCAGTGCGATGGCTGATCTCAGCATGGAAGGCCGCATGACGGTATGTAATATGGCAATCGAAGCCGGGGCTCGTTCCGGTATGGTAGCCGTAGATAATAAAACCATTGATTACTTCCGTGGTCGCCCTTACGCACCGACTGGCGTGCTTTGGGATCAGGCGGTAGCCTATTGGAAAACCCTTCATTCTGATGAAGGTGCTCAGTTTGATAAGGTCATTGAGTTAAATGCGGCAGATATTGCTCCTCAGGTGACATGGGGAACCTCACCAGAAATGGTATTGGATATTACTCAAAGTGTGCCAGATCCAGATAAAGAAAAAGATGATGTGACACGTGACGGTATGATCCGAGCATTGGAGTACATGGGGTTAAATCCCATGCAGCCTATTACTGATGTGCGTATTGATAAAGTGTTTATTGGCTCCTGTACGAATGCACGTATTGAAGACTTACGTGATGCGGCCCAAGTTGCTCGAGGCCGCAAGGTCGCTGCGAATGTAAAGCAAGCCATGATTGTGCCGGGCTCAGGATTGGTGAAAATGCAGGCCGAAAAAGAAGGGTTGGACAAAATCTTCCTTGAGGCAGGATTTGAATGGCGTGAGCCTGGTTGCTCCATGTGTTTAGCCATGAATGCGGACCGACTTGATCCTGGTGAGCGTTGTGCTGCTACGTCAAACCGTAACTTTGAGGGTCGTCAAGGTATGGGAGGTCGTACCCATTTGGTGAGCCCTGCTATGGCTGCTGCTGCCGCTATTGCCGGTCATTTTGTTGATGTCCGTAACTACAACTAACTCAAGGAATCCTCATGCAAGCATTTACTACACATAAAGGATTGGTGGCTCCCTTAGATCGTGAAAACGTCGATACGGACTTAATCATTCCTAAACAGTTTTTAAAATCCATTAAACGCACTGGTTTTGGTCCAAATCTATTTGATGAGCTAAGGTATTTGGATCATGGTGAGCCTGGTATGGATAATGATGCCAGACCTAAAAACCCGGACTTTGTCTTGAACCAAAGTCGCTACCAAGGTGCTTCTATTTTATTAGCGCGTAAAAACTTTGGCTGTGGCTCTAGTCGTGAACATGCTCCTTGGGCTTTATTGCAGTATGGATTCAGAGCCATTATTGCACCTTCATTTGCAGATATTTTCTTCAATAATAGTTTTAAAAATGGCTTGTTACCCATTGTGTTGTCTGAACTACAGGTGGCGCGTCTATTTGATGAGGTTAAAGCGTTCCCCGGTTATGAACTAACAGTTGATTTAGCACGTCAGGTCGTGGTGTCGCCGTCCGGAGAGGAGTTTGCTTTTGAGATTGATGCCTCACGTAAAAACTCGTTGTTAAATGGTTTAGATGAAATTGGTCAGACACTACAAAAAGCAGACCAAATTAAACAATTTGAGGCCGAACGCTTAGCACGCCACCCTTGGCTTGTTGCTGATGCTTTGGCCTAATGTAAGACAAATAAAAACCCATTAAGGATCATAATAATGACTCAGATTGCTGTATTAGCTGGTGATGGTATTGGTCAAGAGATCACCACTCAAGCGGCTCGTGTACTTCAAGCCGTTGCCCCTGATTTAACCTTAGTTGAGGCACCTGTTGGCGGTGCTGCGTATGACTTACATGGTCATCCTCTACCCCAAGAAACATTGGATTTAGCTCAAAATTCGGCTGCTATTCTATTTGGTGCCGTCGGTGACTGGAAGTATGACTCCCTCGCTCGTGAGTTACGCCCTGAGCAGGCTATTTTAGGTTTGCGCAAAGCCATGGGATTGTTTGCGAACTTCCGTCCGGCCATTTTGTACCCACAGTTAGCGGCTGCATCTAGCTTAAAACCAGAGATTGTGTCTGGCTTGGATATTTTGATTATTCGTGAGTTGACTGGGGATATTTACTTTGGTCAGCCTCGTGGTGTACGTACACTAGAAGACGGGCCTTTTGCTGGTGATAAACAAGGTTACGACACCATGATGTATGCGGAAACGGAAATTCGCCGCATTGCGAAAGTCGCGTTTGAGGCAGCTCAAAAGCGCAATAAAAAACTATGCAGTGTGGATAAGGCAAACGTCTTAGAAACCTCACAGTTATGGCGCGATGTAATCATCGACGTCGCAAAGGACTATCCTGATGTAGAATTAAGCCATATGTATGTGGATAATGCTGCTATGCAGCTGGTGCGCGCGCCCAAAGAGTTCGATGTGATCGTTACGGGAAATATCTTTGGTGACATTTTGTCAGACGAGGCCGCAATGTTAACGGGTTCGATTGGTATGTTGCCTTCGGCCTCTCTCAATGCATCGAATCAAGGACTATATGAGCCTAGCCATGGCTCCGCTCCTGATATTGCCGGTCAGAATAAAGCCAATCCCTTGGCTACCATTCTTTCTGCTGCAATGCTGTTGCGTTATTCCTTAGGTCGCGAAGCCGAAGCTCAACGCATTGAAAAAGCGGTTGCTACAGTCTTAGAACAAGGCTTGCGCACCGCGGACATTTATAGCGAAGGCACACAGCTAGTTGGCACGTCTGAAATGGGCGACGCAGTATTAAACGCATTGAATTAAAGCCCTTTTTTATTTGTTAGGTGATTTTTCATGAAAAAAGCAGTAGGTTTAATCGGTTGGCGCGGTATGGTGGGCTCAGTGCTCATGCAACGTATGCGTGATGAAAACGACTTCTCCTTATTTGAACCCGTTTTCTTTTCTACAAGTAATGCCGGTGGCGCAGCACCTAGCTGGGCTGATGGTGCAGGTCCCCTCCAAGATGCTTATGATATTGAGGCATTAAAAAAATTACCGATTATTCTTACTGCTCAGGGTGGCGACTACACGACTGAGGTTTATCCAAAACTGCGTGCTGCAGGTTGGGACGGCCTATGGATTGATGCTGCCAGTACATTGCGTATGGAAGAGGACTCCATTATTGTTTTGGATCCCATTAATCGTGACGTGATTGATAATGGTCTGAACAAAGGCATTAAACAATTCATTGGTGGCAACTGTACCGTGAGTTGTATGTTGATGGGTTTGGGTGGTCTGTTCAAACAAGATTTAGTTGAATGGATGACAACCATGACCTATCAGGCAGCCTCTGGTGGTGGTGCTCAACACATGCGCGAACTCCTTACCCAGTTTGGCGAATTAAACGGCGCAGTTAAATCTCTATTAGACGATCCTGCTGGCGCGATCCTCGATATTGATCGTGGTGTGTTGGCTAAACAAAAGTCTGCAGACCTAGATCATCAACATTTTGGTGTTCCTCTGGGCGGTAACCTAATCCCTTGGATTGACTCCGATATGGGTAATGGCATGTCACGCGAGGAATGGAAGGGTGGTGTAGAAACAAACAAAGTTTTGGGTCATACCACGGACAACTACGTACCTATTGATGGTTTATGTGTGCGTATTGGTGCAATGCGCTCACACAGTCAGGCCTTAACGATTAAGTTACGTAAAGATATTCCCTTGGACGAAATCAGTGACATCATCTCCCAAGGGTCTGCTTGGGCCAAAGTTATTCCCAATGAGCGTCAGCGCACTATGAATGAGCTGACTCCAGTTGCTGTGACTGGCACGATGGATATCCCAGTAGGTCGTATGCGTAAACTAGCGATGGGTAATGATTACCTCAGTGCATTTACTGTGGGTGACCAACTGTTATGGGGCGCAGCAGAGCCTCTACGTCGTATGCTTCGTATTGCTCTTGGGGAACTCTAAGCATGCTCATTCACTGTCGCCGATTATCGGCATGTATCCTAAGTGCAGGTGCGGCGGCAGTGTTCGGCGCACTGAGTGTTCAAGCCGCAACGTTGGGGCATAGCCGTGTGTCATCGTTAGCGCATCAGCCTTTGCGCATAGTGGTACAAATTAAAGGCTTAACGCAGTCTGAGTTAACTAGCTTATCAGCCCAAATAGCTCCGGCTGCAGCATGGCAAGAGGCGGGGCTAACGCCTCCGGTTGGCTTGGACTCATTGAATACGCATTTTATCCCTGGGCCTACCTTGGATAGCATGCAGTTGGTGGTACAGTCAGATCAGCCAGCCCAGAGCAGTGTGTTAGATGTATTGGTTGATATAAAAACTAACATGTCGACTCAACGCCATCAGGTCAGCGTATTACAAGCCCAGCAAAACACTCCCGTTCATTTGGCTGCGGCTGCTTCTGCGCCTAGGGCTACACCACCAACCACGCAAAGTGGGCAGTCAAACTCAGAAAATTCCAGTGCGGCACTCGCTCCAGCGACACAGCAGCTGCAGGTGCGCAAGGGGCAAAATCTGTATGGGATAGCTCGGCAATTACGTCATGCGCTTTACTCTGACCAGCAGATGATGGCGGCATTAGTTCAGGCGAACCCCGAAGCATTCATTCAAGGTAATATGAATTTGCTACGTGCGGGGGCGACACTGACTGTCCCCGATGTTGATACGGTAGCGGCTATTAGTCCACAGCAGGCCCGTCAGTTATACCAGCAGCACTTACAATCGTTTGATGAATACCGTCAGCGCATAGCCAAAGGGCAAAGTGCGACTCCAAATACGACGCCGTCTACACCAGAACCTAGTCCTATACCTGTCTCACCCCAAGTAGAAGACATCAATGCGGGGGCAGATCGTTTGCAGCTTTCTGCTCAGACAGAAAAACAAGCTAAGGCAGATCAGGCCACCGCAGTGACTCAAGAGTTAGCTTATACAGCACAACGTCTGGCTCAGTTGCAGGCGGCAGACTCTACACCAGAGGAAACCGCAACGGATGCGTTGGTTCCCACAGAGCAAACCTTGTCCCAAACGGACAGTGCATCTTCTGAACTCAATGTTTTAGCTTCAGCTCCAGATGTCTCTGCGACAAACACACAGCAGTTAACGGATACGTCTTTACCTGAAACTCAGCAGACCACAGACTCTGCCACGGATTCAGCGTCATCCACAGAAATCACTTCGGACCCGAACTCCATTTCACCTCCTGCGGTTAACACGACACCAGATATTCCATTGGTGAATGAAGCGGCGACAGAGCATACTGCCTCTTGGTTTGATGAGCACTTAACCCGTATTTTATTGGGTGCTTTATTACTGGTGGTGCTGCTCGTTACTTGGATTTTAAGGCGTGGTCACGCGGGGCGTATGGAGTACGCCGAATCCGTACCTTATCATTCCTCTCGGGTACGAGAAAAACTCGATAAAATTAATTTAGATCTTAATTCCCCACCTACGGATGAGGTTGAGTTCAGGGAAATCAAATAAGTGGCACTACAACGAATAGCCTTAGGGCTGTGTTATGACGGTGCGACATGGCATGGGTGGCAAAAACAACCGTCGGGTCGTACCGTACAAGATCAACTGGAAAAGGTATTAAGTCAGTTTTTGGCTGAACCCATTTCTACTATTTGTGCTGGTCGTACAGATACAGGTGTTCATGCTCTGAGTCAAGTTGTGCATTTAGACACGCGCGCACATCGGACTCAAGAGTCTTGGTTACGAGGCATTAATGCGTTGTTACCACCTAGTATTTCTGTGCAATGGGCCAAACCCGTTAGCTCTGAGTTTCATGCCCGCTTTTCCGCGCAAAATAGACGTTATGTGTATGTATTACGCAATGCCCGGATTCGTTCACCCTTATGGCATGGTCGGGTAGGCTGGGTTTATCAGCCTTTGGTGCTAGAGCACATGCGGCAGGCCGCACAGTATTTTTTGGGTGAACATGATTTCAGTGCCTTTAGAGCAGCAGAGTGTCAGGCCGCAAGTCCGGTACGAACCATCACGCAACTTGATATACACCAAAAGGATGAGCTGTTCATTTTTGAGTTTTCTGCCAATGCGTTTTTGCACCACATGATTAGAAACCTGATGGGTTCATTAGTGTATGTGGGGATGCAGCGACAGTCACCAGATTGGATTGTGCACTTATTGCAGCAAAAGGACCGGCACTTATCTGCGCCTACCTTTGCCGCTGATGGGCTGTATCTTGCCGGAGTAGATTATGGTGAACAACATGGGCTACCTCAATCAACAGCACTGCAGTTATGTCAACAACATTTAGGTATTAGTTGGTAGACTAAGCACTGTGGTTTTCCCTAGAGCTTTTCTTTTTTTTTAGTTGTAAGGTGGTGATCGTATAGAATTGTTTGTATCGGATCGTAAACAACCTCATACATCCCATTTTTTGTTGCATGAAACTTTTATGTCATTCTTACTTAAAATCTCGTCACTTATAGACCGCTTGAATCAAGCTGTCGGGAGGGCTGTTGCTTGGCTCACTCTCATCGTGGTGGTGGTCAGTGCGACTAACGCCATTATTCGTAAGGTTTTTAGCATTAGCTCTAACGCGTGGCTAGAGCTGCAATGGTATTTATTTGGTGCCATTTTCTTATTGGCTGCCGGTTACACCTTTTTACGTAATGAACACGTCCGAGTTGATGTGATTGCACAGCGATTTAGTCGTAAAACGCAGACTTACATAGAGATTTTAGGTGTGATTTTTTTCCTACTACCCGCTTGTTTATTGGTGTTTTGGTTGTCTGTTCCTTATTTTTATAAATCCTACGTGCTCTTAGAGCAGTCCTCCAATACAGGCGGTTTAATTCGTTGGCCTGTTAAATTGTTAATACCAGTAGGATTTGGTTTATTGGCTTTGGCTGGGCTCTCGCATTTAATCAAATCCATTGGTTTTTTAATGGGTAAGTGTCCTGATCCGATTGCTCAGGCAGAGGCCATGCAAAAGCCCGAAGAGGATGTGGCAGAGGAAATCCGTAAACATGCCGAAGCCAAACTAGAAGCACATCGTCAACATATTGAAAAGGGTGCCGTATGATGGAGTTTATCATTGCCAATTTGGCACCTATTATGTTCATAAACCTGATTGGTTTTTTACTCTTAGGTTTTCCCGTTGCTTTTACCCTAGCTGCTACAGGGATTTTATATGGGCTAGTTGCCATTGAGTTTAACTTAATGCAGCCTGCTTTATTTCAGGCCTTACCCCAACGTATTTTTGGAATTGTGGCCAATGACACGCTATTAGCTGTCCCGTTCTTTACCCTAATGGGCTTAATTCTTGAGCGCTCGGGTATGGCAGAAGACCTATTGGATACGATTGGTCAGCTCTTTGGCCCAGTGCGTGGTGGCTTAGCGATTGCGGTTGTTTTTGTAGGGGCGATGTTGGCAGCCACGACTGGTGTGATTTCGGCCTCTGTGATTTCGATGGGGCTGATTTCGTTACCTATTATGCTGCGTTATGGCTATGATCGCCGTTTGGCGACGGGTGTCATTGCGGCCTCAGGCACGTTGTCTCAGATTATTCCGCCTTCAATTGTTTTGATCATTTTAGCGGATCAATTGGGTCGTTCCATTGGTGATATGTACCGAGGCGCAATGGTTCCAGGGCTACTGCTGACCTTAGCTTATATTTTATACATTGTTATTCTTGCAATTATTAAGCCCAAGAGTGCGCCAGCCTTACCGGTTGAGGCTCGTATCTACGTAGAGCCTGATGGTAGTCGAGGTCTGCGCTCCTTAATTGTACTGACATTGATAGCAGCAGGAATCTCTTATTTAGGGACAGGTTACTATTTCTCCACCCATGAGAACGCACCCATTGATGAACTCGTTGTCATTGCGTTATTGATATGGGGTGTGGTGGCATTAATTGCTGCGGTAATTAATAAAGGACTGAAACTCGGACTGCTTTCTCAAATTGCTGAGCGTGTTACCTTTGTCATGATTCCCCCTTTGTTCCTCATATTTTTAGTGTTGGGGACAATTTTTATTGGGGTTGCAACACCGACCGAAGGTGGGGCAATGGGCGCAGTCGGTGCTATTATCATGGCGGTTTCACGGGGTCGTTTATCCTTTAAATTGCTCGGTCAGGCCATGAGCTCTACGACTAGACTGTCTTGTTTTGTCGTGTTCATTTTAGTGGGTTCAACTATTTTCAGCCTGAGTTTCCGTGGTATTAATGGGGATCTATGGGTTGAGAGCTTGCTTGTCGATTTGCCTGGTGGAGAAATGGGCTTTTTGATTGTAGTGAGCTTACTCACCTTCTTCTTAGCTTTCTTCTTGGATTTCTTTGAGTTAGCTTTTATTATTGTGCCTCTACTCGGACCCGTCGCCGATAAAATGGGGATTGATTTAATTTGGTTTGGTATTTTGCTAGCCGTAAATATGCAAACCTCATTTATGCATCCGCCGTTTGGTTTTGCTTTGTTCTTCTTACGTTCGGTCGCACCACGCGAAGACTATGTGGATACCATCACAGGAAAACCGGTTAAACGAGTCACTACAGGTGATATTTACTGGGGTTCAGTGCCTTTTATTGTGATTCAGCTGCTAATGGTTGCTGCTGTGCTACTGTTTCCTGGCATGGTCACACACTATAAAGGGACTCAGGTTCAAATTGATCCGTCAGAGATTCAGTTTGGGATTGATAATACCTATGGGGATGAGGGAGGTTATGGCTATGGTGGTGATAGTCCCTTCCAATAATTACTAGATAGATAATCAAAGCAGGCTGGGAATACCAGCCTGTTTTTGTATTTAAGGACACGTATATGAAAAGCACTATAAGGGGACGCACGCGCGTAAAAATGTGTGGATTTACCCGTACTGAGGATATTTATGCGGCGGTGAATGCTGGGGCAGATGCAATTGGCTTTGTGTTCTATCCTAAAAGCAAACGTTATATTTCTGTTGATAAAGCCACAGCACTTTGTCAGGCAGTACCCGCCTTTGTGCAAACAGTCGCTTTATTTGTAAATCCTAGTTCTGCATTTGTAAAACAGGTGATCCGTGAGATGCGTCCTGATTTATTACAGTTTCACGGCGAGGAATCCGTCGCCTTTTGTGAGTCCTTCCATTACCCGTATATACGTGCATTTCGCGTGGGGGCCCCAGGTATGGATAGCCCACACGCCTTATTGACACGCTGTCGTCAGTATGCTTTGGCTAAAGGCTGGTTGTTTGATAGTTTTAGCCCCGCTTATGGTGGCAGTGGCCTTAGTTTTGATGATGCGTTATTACACGAAATTCATGCGCAGCGCCTACCCACCGAGCCTCCTATTATTTTAGCAGGAGGAATTAAGGCAGATAATGTGTTGGGGCAGATTGCATTACATAACCCCTTTGCGATTGATATTAGTAGTGCGATTGAGGAGGCTCCTGGCATTAAAAATCAACAGAAGATGGTTGATTTTATGCAGTTATTGAACTAAGGCCTTTTATCAGTGTCTTATTGGTTCTTTATGGCGGATATAGAACGATGCATGTGATTACCTTAGGTCCCTTATCCATTGAGGCCCGTTTACTATTTGGTTTAATTGCCGTTATGGTGGCCTTTGTGGTTGCTGGTTACTTAGACAAAAAGAAAAACATACGCTTGGAAACTAGCCTATGGATTGTGTTTTTAGTGGCGCTGGTCGCAGGCCGGATGACTTTTGTGGCGCAGTTCTGGTCTCAGTATCAATCCGATTGGATTGCTATGGTAAATGTTCGTGATGGTGGGTTTAGTTGGATTGTTAGTGCCGTAATCGCCGTTTTACTTTTTTTAGTTATAGGCATGAAAAAACCAGCTAGAGCCAAGGGTC
>NZ_CANRIC010000018.1:0-35758 GCF_947630565.1 uncultured Paenalcaligenes sp. | reverse complement strand
GCATGTTAATATATAAATTATGGTATTACCGTAATCAACCAAAGTCGTGTTTTTTGCCAAGATTTATATTTTTTAAAGGCAGTTATTTTCGGAAATATTTCTGCTCCGATTGATGGCATTAAAATCTTACGAGCGCCCAGCCAGCCTAGAGCGCCTTTGGCCCAAGGCGAATATGCATGGCGTTTGATCAATCAGCTAGAACAACATCATTTTGCTTTTGATCAATGCTCCCCAGAGCAAGCGGTGCAGCATTTACAGCGTCTCTTAGCTATACATGCCAATCAAAGTGATCCCCATTTGCGCTTACAGCAGCAGGGCGTGCATCAGGTGCGGTCCGACGTCATTCATCAGCGCTTACCTATCGCTGGCCCCATTGTTTTTGGGCGAGGGGTGAAAATTACCTTAGAGATGGATGAAACCGCTTTTGCTGGACTGAGCCCGTATGTGTTGGGCTCAGTGCTAGAACACTATTTCCGTCGTCATGTAGGGATAAATATGTTAGTGCAATGTGTATTGCGTACTGTGCAGCGGGGCGAGATTGCGCAGTGGCCTGTGCGTGGGGGCGCTCGGCCACAGTGGTAAAAACAGGGGCTTAATTTTTTAGGGTAAGGTCGCCCACTTTGATCCAGCCTTTGCGTTGCATCCACCAACTTATACACAAACACAAAAGTGCTGGAAAGATAAAGTGCATTAACGCCATAGATAACCACACATGGGATGAGTGCCCCATAGCAGCAAGCGTGCCGACCTGCCCTACAAAACCGCTAGTTCCCATACCTGCTCCAGTAGCGATATTTTCCATTTTGAAAACCAATGTACCAATGGGAGCTAAGACGGCAGAGGTAATTAAGGGCGGCAACCAGATAAAAGGGTTACGGATAATATTGGGTAACTGCAGCATGCTGGTGCCTAAACCTACACCTAAGACCCCTGAGCTGCCATTTTCTTTATAACTCATGGCGGCAAAACCGATCATCTGAGCACAACATCCTATTGTGGCTGCACCAGCTGCCAAACCACCTAAATCTAAGGATATGGCGACGGCTGCACTAGACGTAGGGCCAGTAAGCACCATACCCATAATGACGGAAATAATAATACTCATGAAAAAAGGTTGTAAGGTCATAGCCCATTCAATGGTTTGACCTGTAGCGCGCATGAGTTCACCTAGATAGGGAGCGATCCATTGGGCAACAAGCATGCCGCTAATGAGTGCTGTAGCGGGTGTAATAATAATATCAATAGGGGTGGTTTTATTGACTAGCTTGCTCAATTCGCTGCTGACAGCTACTGCGACAAAGGCGCCTATAGGGCCGCCCCCTACGCTAATGGCTAATGAGCCCACCATAGCACTACTGAAAATCACCATGGGTGGGGCTTGTAGTCCATATGCAACGCCTACACCGATGGCGGCACCTAGGCCTGATTGCGCCAAGCTGCCTATATGAACTAGCCAATCCCACTCTAACCACGTACCCGTGGTTTTTAAAATTAAGCCAATAATTAATGAGCCAAACAAACCTAGCGTCATGTAATTCATGGTTTCTATGCCATAACGGCGTAAGGAAAACTCTATGTTTTTACGAGCTAAAAATTCGCGCATGTTTTTAAGCTCATTATGAGCATAATTAGTGAGGGAGCTCATATTGTATATATTTCAATGCGTTTGCGGTCATTTAACGAAAAACTGTAGCGAGCGCGATACAATAGCTCTTAAATTCTTTTTCTTAGGTGTGAGCATGACCGCTTTATCTTCTTTTAACCAGTTACCCCTGCAGCCCGCTTTGCTTGATACCCTTGAGCAGCTTGGCTTTACGCATATGACTGACATTCAAGCTCAGAGTTTGCCTTTGATATTAGAAGGTCATGATGTGATTGCACAGGCAAAAACGGGCAGCGGTAAAACCGCTGCGTTTGGTTTGGGCGTATTACAAAAAATTAAAACAGAACGGTTGCGTCCACAAGCCATGGTGCTGTGTCCCACCCGAGAGCTCGCTACGCAAGTTGCCGAGGAATTACGTCGTTTAGCCCGTGCTATTCCCAATGTAAAAATCATGGTGATTACGGGCGGCGTTCCCATGCAACGTCAGGTCGATTCACTGGCACATGGTGTGCATATTATTGTGGGCACTCCGGGTCGCATCCTAGACCATATTGATGCGCAGTCGATGGACTTTACTGCAATCAATACCTTAGTGCTTGATGAAGCAGATCGTATGATTGATATGGGTTTCTACGATGATATGGCGCAAATTGTAGCGGCATGCCCTAAACACCGTCAGACCCTACTGTATTCAGCGACGTATCCAGACACTATTGGTAAAGACGCCACGTTGTTTGTGCGTGATGCGGTTCATGTCACAGTAGAAACACAGGTTAGCAAAGCTCAAATTGAGCAACGTTTTTATAACGTACCAGAGACTGAACGTTTTGAGGCGGTGGAGTCATTGCTTTTGCATTACGCGCCTAGTTCAGCTTTGTTGTTTTGTAATACTAAGGCAAACTGTGACAGCTTGACCTATCACTTGCGTAGTCTAGGATTTAGTGCGTTAGTGCTCCATGGTGATCTAGATCAGCGTGACCGGGACGAGGTCCTAATTCAGTTTGCTAACCACAGTAGCTCTATTTTGGTGGCCACCGATGTGGCAGCACGAGGCCTAGATATTGCAGAGTTACCTGCTGTGATTAACGTAGAGCTACCACATCAACCAGAGGTGTATACACATAGGATTGGACGTACAGGACGGGTGGATCAAAAAGGCTTGGTCTTGAGCTTATGTGATGGCTCCGATAGTGCTTTTTTAAAGCAACTGCATGTACAAAGTCAGGTAGATACCAGCTGGCAGGTTCTACCTAGTCCTGCCTCAGATGCAAAGCCTGAAAAAGCACCCATGCAAACCATTGTGATTATTGGTGGTAAGCGCGATAAAATGCGCCCAGGTGATATTTTAGGTGCCTTGACGGGTGATGTGGGCCTAACCAGAGAGCAGGTGGGTAAAATTAATGTGGGGATGGTGGTGACACATGTGGCCATTGACCGACGTGTAGCGCAGTCGGCATTAAACCGTTTACGCGATGCGGGTATTAAGGGTAAGAATTTTAAAATGCATTTTGTACGCTAATTTTTTTTATTCGATTAAACGCCTCTAGGACGCTGATGTTCTAGAGGCATTTTTATTATTAAATGAATCGGCGGTGTAAATACCAATAGAGTTTAGCGCTTAAAAATAGGGCTATTACACCAAACAACATGGGAAACAACACGAAAGACCATGGGCTGCTAGCAGCAAAAACCACTAAAGGATTACTGGCTGCAGGTGGATGTACCACATTTAGACGTATCATTAACATGGCGCTGGCAGCACAGGCTATGGCCAAAAACCACCACTCTGCACCTAACCAGTGAAAGCAAGCTAATCCTATCAATGAAGCTAAAACGTGTCCGCCAATGACATTTTTAAGCTGAGAAAACGGGCTAGAGGGGTATGCAAACAATAATAAACCGGTAGAGCCTGCGGCAATCATTAACCAAGGTTGTTCGGTAAAGTGATTAAGCGCTGATAAAATACCAATAGCGCAAAAAATACCTAATCCCATTAGCCATAAAGAGTAGGGGGTGGCATTGTTATCTGACGTATTTTTTTCATACTGGAGGGAAAAGCAGGTAATGTGTTGCTGTCTAGAGAACATCTAGTCGTAAAGCAATTAAGTGTAGCAAATCAGTAGGAAATAGGATGATTTTTGAAATAAAAACAGGCGATTGGACTACGCTAAAAGCCGATGCTGCAGGCATTCGCTATACGGTGTTTGTTCAAGAACAACAGGTT
Source organism: uncultured Paenalcaligenes sp. (assembly GCF_947630565.1). NCBI lineage: Bacteria > Pseudomonadati > Pseudomonadota > Betaproteobacteria > Burkholderiales > Alcaligenaceae > Paenalcaligenes > uncultured Paenalcaligenes sp. Next base: position 31,931 of record NZ_CANRIC010000018.1, on the reverse strand, counting down.
CCCATTAGCATTGAAATGGATGATCTGGATGTGGAGTGTCAGCATGCAGTACTGTATGTGGATAAAAAACCTATTGCAACAGGGCGTTTATTACCCAATGCTCATATAGGGCGTATGGCAGTACTGCCATCCTACCGAGGTTCAGGAGCGGGGGCGCAGGTATTACGTGCATTAATTGAAATAGCCCGTGATCGCGGTGAGACGGCTGTTTTTTTATCAGCACAAACTCATGCTTTAGGCTTTTATACTCGCTATGGTTTTAGTGCTTATGGCGAGGTTTATAAAGATGCTGATATAGACCACCAAATGATGCAGCTTCATTTATAGAGCCAATAAAAAAGCCCTTTGCCAGATAATGGCAAAGGGCAAAACGATCAGCAAATAAACACTTAGAGTGCTTTTTGGATTTTCTCTACGGTTTCTTTAGCATCACCAAAACACATATGGCTGTTTTCGTTAAAGAAGAGCGGGTTTTGTACGCCTGCATAGCCAGAGCTCATGGAGCGCTTAAAGACAATCACATTTTGTGCTTCCCACACATGTAAAACCGGCATCCCTGCAATTGGGCTGTTTGGGTCAGTGGCGGCAGATGGGTTAACCGTATCATTGGCGCCAATCACTAACACCACATCCGTGTCAGAAAAGTCATCGTTGATCTCATCCATTTCCAAGACAATATCATAAGGAACTTTGGCCTCGGCTAAGAGAACGTTCATATGACCAGGTAGTCGTCCTGCAACTGGATGAATACCAAAGCGAACCGTAATGCCTTGGCGACGTAGAATGCTGGTAATTTCAGCGACGGCATTTTGCGCATGAGCCACAGCCATTCCATAGCCGGGAGTGATGATGACGGAGCTTGCGTTTTTAAGCATGTCAGCCACATCAGCGGGTTGGATTTCACGGTGTTCGCCTGTTTGCTCTTCGGCGCTACTGCCACTGCTATCCGAACCAAAACCACCGGCAATAACAGAGATAAAGGAGCGATTCATCGCTGCACACATAATGTAGGACAGAATAGCACCTGAAGACCCCACTAAAGCCCCTGTGACGATCAATAGGTCGTTTTCAAGCATGAAACCTGCCGCCGCCGCGGCCCAGCCTGAGTAGGAGTTCAACATAGAGACCACAACTGGCATATCGGCACCACCAATGGCGGCAACCAAATGCCAGCCAAAAGCAAAGGCGATTAAGGTCATCAAAATGAGTGGGAATAACGAGCCATCAACCTTCATGAACCACATGAGCAGTAAGGCCGATACAACGAGTGCAGCAAGATTTAAGCCATGTTTAAACGGTAACACTAGTGGTTTGCTGGAGATTTTGCCATTGAGCTTACCAAAGGCCACAATTGAGCCAGTAAAGGTGATCGCACCAATAAATACCCCAATAAAGACCTCAACCAAGTGAATGGTATGCATGTCTGCGGCAACGGTATGCGCATTGAGATAACTGTTATATCCAACTAAAACAGCGGCCATACCTACAAAGCTGTGTAATAGCGCAATAAGTTCCGGCATTTCAGTCATTTCGACTTTATGTGCCTTGTAAATACCAATTGCTGCCCCGATAGCCATGGCTATGATAATCCACGCCATGCCAGAGGCATGATCACTAAAAATGGTTGCGATCAGGGCGATCGCCATCCCCGCAATACCAAAGTAATTACCGTTTTTAGCTGATTCTTGTTTAGATAAACCGGCCAGACTTAAAATAAATAAAATTGCAGCAACAATATAAGCTGCAGTCACTATACCTTGAGACATTGTTTTTTACTCCTGCGCTTAGTCATTGTCTTTGCGGAACATTTTTAGCATACGGCGTGTTACATAGAAGCCACCAAAAATATTCACACTTGCAATTAAGATAGCGATAAACGCTAATACGGATACAAACCAATTACCCTGACCGATCTGTAACAATGCACCTACTACAATAATGCCAGAGATGGCATTTGTGACGGACATCAGGGGGGTGTGCAAAGAATGGGTGACATTCCACACTACGTAGTAACCGACGACACAGGACAGCACAAAAACGATCATGTGATTTAAAAAAGCTGCTGGTGCATTAGCACCTAGCCATAAAAAGAGTAACGCTCCAAGACCTAAAGGAATAAGTTTCTGCCATAAAGGCATAGGTTTAGGTGGTTCTTTTTTAATAATGGCTGCGGGCTTGGTTTTGGCTGGAGCCGCAGAGACTTGTATAGCAGGTGGCGGATACATTAGATCACCATCATGCGTTAAGGTCATATTGCGAACTATGGCATCTTCAAAGTCCAACTGCATTTGCCCATCTTTATTTGGGGTCATGAGCTTAACTAAGTTAGCGATGTTTGTGGAGTACAGTTGAGAGGACTGACCGGGTAAACGGTTAACTAAATCCGTGTATCCAATCACTTTAACGCCATTGTCGGTAATGATCATTTTGTCCGCTACGGTGTATTCACAGTTACCGCCTGTAGGGGCAGCTAAATCCACAATAACAGAGCCCGGTTTCATGCTATCTACCATCTCTTTGGTGATGAGGATAGGTGCTGTTTTACCGGGGATTGCTGCTGTCGTAATAATGATATCGACTTGTTTAGCCTGCTCCGCAAACAGTTTCATCTCTGCTGCGATGAATTCATCACTCATGGTAGAGGCATAGCCATCACCACTACTGCCTGATTGCACTGGGAAATCGAGTTTTAAAAACTCGCCGCCCATTGACTGAATCTGCTCGGCCACTTCTAAGCGAGTATCAAAGGCCTTGACAATCGCACCTAGCTGCATAGCAGCCCCAATGGCGGATAGGCCTGCGACACCAGCACCAATCACAAGCACCTCAGCAGGGGGGACACGTCCAGCAGCTGTGATTTGCCCGGTAAAGAAGCGACCAAACTCACTAGCAGACTCAACTACGGCACGATAACCACTGATATTTGCCATCGAAGATAGGGCATCCATCGCTTGTGCTCGTGACATGCGAGGCACCATATCCATCGCTAAAACCGTGATTTTTTTGTCTTGTAGCTGTTGTAGTAGTCCGGAGTTGAGTGCAGGCCAGAAAAAACTAATCAAAATAGTTCCTGGTTGCATCATATCAACAGCAGCATCACTAGGAGGGTTGACCTTGAAGAGAATCGGACAGTTCCAAACGTCTTTACGATCAGCCAAGGTTGCGCCGGCCGCTGCATAAGCACTGTCTTCTAAATGCGCTGTTTTACCAGCGTCATGCTCAACCCACACCTCAAAGCCAAGTTTGAGTAATTGCTCTACTGTTTTAGGGGTCGCAGCCACCCGAGTTTCACCGGGTAGCGTTTCCTTGGGGATTCCTATCCTCATTATTAGCCTCTAATAAAAAATAAATATAAATAAAGAGTGGGTTATTTGTAATTAGAATAATCGATTTGTCTGCGCTAGACCATTAAATAGCGCGATTTTTGTTACAGGGCTGTTTTTTAACAAAAACCATATAGCTTGTCTTCCAATTGATGAAAAAGCACAACATATTGTACAAGTAACCTAGTTTTGGTATGAGAAAAATCAATAGGTAGACAGGTATGTCACTGTGTTTTTTGTTGGTGAGTAGGCTTGATATGTATAGTCTTTATCATTGCAAAAGAGAGGGAGACACCTTTTGCGTTGTTTTGGTGACACTTCTCATTTGTAATAATGCTATCTTTTATCAGGTAGAGCTGTCATATTGATTTAGGGAGATTTTTCCCGTGTTTATATTTAGGATCTGCATTGAAAAAAGAAATCGGTATTGTGAAGTGGTTCAATAATGAGAAAGGCTTTGGTTTCATTACGCCTGAAGACGGCGGTAAAGACCTCTTCGCTCACCATTCAGAAATCCAAGCGGAAGGGTACAAGTCCCTTGAAGAGAATCAACGAGTTTCGTTCGTAGCTGGAAATGGCCAAAAAGGCCCTTGTGCTACTCACATCGAAGCTCTTTAATATTTGGCCCTGTTAAACGGGCGAGATATGACTAAGAAAGGCCAAACTCAGGGTTGTATCGGGTTTGGCCTTTCTTATGACTTCCATTTGAAAATACATTGATGGGGTATCGATGGTTTTTAGTGTTTTTTTAAAGGCTATCGCTCTATACGTATATCAAAATAGGCCTAGTATTTTTAACTATAATTAGCAACAGGCCAATAGAAGAGTGTGCGCTAGGCTATGTAAGTAATATCCTAGCAACAGCCAGCAGCGATTAGCTCTAACCTGTATGTAGGATGACAATGAACCCGCTCAAGTCATTGAGACGGGTTTTTGGGTGATGTGCTGTTTATTGCTCGTCAATAGATGGGAAAGATTGCATCAGAGACTCTGAGGCTAGAATTGCGCGACGCGCATCCTCGTTTTTGTCATGCAAAGATAGGTAACGGGCCTCGTTCTCGCCATCGCGATCTACTATTCCCTTGAAAGATGCTTGTAAATAGTCCAAATACCAGACTGATTCGTCTTTTGTCATGCCCACAAATATAAGGCTGTCATCTTGATCCTTAGATATGGCATTGATTTCGAACAAATACTCCCGCTCACGGGGTTGAAGTTTTAACATATGATTCCTTAATGAGCCTCCATTGTAGCCTGCCTTGATAAACGGTGTGGCTTTGAGAAAATGGCTCAGCAGCTTTGTTATATGTAACCTCTGCCTTCCTTGTATGTTCGATAGGTGTAGCTTTGTGTCTTTTTCTCCAAGTCCTGCATAGCTAAGATAGGAAGTAATAGAACAGATCTGACGATCTAGAGTGCCTTTGTGGCGCTTTTTTTACGCCTTACACCTGCATCTTTGGTTATTTGGGTCATGCCACGAGCCTTGGTTACATCAGCGAGAACAGCTAAGAATATCGCAGGCTCATCCTCCTCCATAGGGTCAAAATGAAAAACGTTAATTGCTACTCACTCGATACAAAACTATATTTACTGATCTCTACAGCTGCCGTGTTTTTGTTAATACAATGCATTGTGGTGTGAGGCAGTTAGTCACTAGAGTTTTGGATGTACCCTTATTATGCGCGGGCAGCATTGGGCAGAATAAGAAACAAACAGGCAACAAAAAACCCGCAAAGCCAATGACTGTGCGGGTTTTTGAGCATCTATGACTACGTGTGGTAGCCATTGAAACATGAATTCTGGTAGGCAGTACTGGATTCGAACCAGCGACCTCTACGATGTCAACGTAGCGCTCTAACCAACTGAGCTAACCGCCTAAAAATGTAACTATAACCAATGGTTATTTTTGTGTCAAGTTTATTTTCCAAAACGGGCTTTTATGTGATGTCGGTATGATCAGCAGTCTTGGAAAGAACTAAATATAGCCTAAATCGTAGTTGCTTTGCAACAATGAATTATCGGTTTTCTGTTTTTTTACGTTTTTTTTGTTTTTGGGCTGCGAGAGTAGTGGGTAAGTGGTAAACTTAAATCAATTATTATTCTTGAATCAGGTGCATGACAGATGACCATAACGCGAACTACTAGCTGGCGACAATAACTTGGCCGCATTGTGTTCGCTCGTTGATTCAAGCCAATCACAGATACCTTAAACGCGGCCATGGAGCCGCGTTTTTTATTTTTAGGATGTTGTATGGTTCAGATTACCTTACCCGATGGTTCACAGCGCTCCTTTGATGGGCCTGTTTCTGTTGGTGACGTGGCTCATTCAATTGGTACTGGCTTAGGGCGAGCAGCTCTTGCAGGGCGAGTGACGACACAAGGAACTGAGCCTGCGTTAGTTGATACTAGCTATATTATCGACACGGATGCGCATTTGGCGATTATTACTGCCAAAGACGAAGAGGGCTTAGATGTGATTCGTCACTCTACGGCTCACTTGCTTGCTTATGCTGTACAAGAACTATATCCCGAGGCACAAGTAACGATTGGTCCAGTTATTGATAATGGCTTTTATTACGACTTTGCTTACAAGCGTCCTTTTACGCCCGAAGACTTAGAGGCGATTGAGCAAAAGATGACAGAGCTGTCACGTGCAGATATTCCTGTGACCCGAGAGGAATGGGATCGTGACGAGGCAGTTGCCTTTTTTAAAAGCATTGGCGAATCCTACAAAGCTGAGCTAATCGAATCAATCCCTTCAGGAGAGACGATTAGTCTCTATCGCGAAGGCGATTTTATTGATTTGTGTCGTGGCCCGCATGTGCCATCTACCGGTAAACTTAAAGTCTTTAAGTTAATGAAGGTGGCAGGAGCCTACTGGCGTGGCGATAGCAACAACGAAATGCTACAGCGCATTTATGGCACGGCTTGGGCGACTAAAGAGGACCAAAAAGCCTACTTGCATATGCTTGAAGAGGCTGAAAAACGTGACCATCGTCGATTAGGTCGTGAGTTAGGGTTATTCCAGTTTCACGAAGAAGCGCCTGGTCTTATTTACTGGCATCCAAAAGGTTGGACTGTTTGGCAGCAGGTCGAGCAGTACATGCGCAAGGTGTACCAACAAAATGGCTACCAAGAGGTAAAGGCACCTCAGATTCTTGATTTGTCGCTTTGGAAAAAAACGGGTCACTGGGATAACTACTCGGAAAACATGTTTACCACAGAGTCCGAGAATCGTGTATATGGGTTGAAACCCATGAATTGCCCAGGTCATGTGCAGATTTTCAATCAAGGCTTTCACTCCTATCGTGAGCTACCTTTGCGCTATGGTGAGTTTGGGCAATGTCACCGCAATGAGCCATCTGGATCATTACATGGCATGATGCGTGTGCGTGGTTTTACTCAGGATGATGGTCATATTTTCTGTACAGAAGACCAGTTACAACAAGAGTGCATTAATTTTACGGCACTGTTGCAAAACGTGTATAAGGATTTTGGTTTTACTGAAATTCTTTACAAGGTAGCTACTCGCCCTGAAAAACGTATTGGTGATGATGCTGTCTGGGATAAGGCAGAACAGGCATTAATGGAAAGCTTACGTCGCACGAATTGTGAGTTTGAAATTGCAGAGGGCGATGGGGCTTTTTACGGCCCTAAGGTGGAATACACGCTAAAAGACGCGATCGGCCGCCATTGGCAATGTGGGACAATTCAAGTTGACTTCTCTATGCCGGCCCGCTTGGGGGCGGAATACGTGGATGCTCAAGACCAACGACGCACCCCTGTGATGCTGCATCGTGCAATTTTAGGGTCTTTTGAGCGATTTATTGGTATTCTATTAGAAAACTACTCTGGTGCTTTGCCTGTGTGGCTAGCTCCAGAGCATGCGGTAGTCTGTTGTATTGCAGAATCTTCCGCCGATTATGCTAAACAAGTTGCAGATGAGCTCAAGGCTAAAGGCCTCAGAGTGAACAGTGATTTGCGTGGCGAAAAAATCACCCGTAAAATTCGGGAACACAGTATGCAAAAAGTCCCTTACATCTTGGTTGTGGGGGATAAAGAGCGTGAGGCAGGTACGGTCGCAGTTCGCGGTCGTGGGGGCCTCGATTTAGGGGTTATGCCACTGGCCGATTTTGCTCAACGGCTACACAATGATATTGATACACGTCAATAATCATTGACTCATGCTGGCATAGATTATTTTATTTATTTTGGGAGTCTTAGACATCGCAACCGAAAAGAAACATCGCATTAACGGTGAAATCCGTGTAAATGAAGTGCGACTCATTGGTATTGAGGGTGAACAGCTTGGCATTGTAAAAATGGCTCAGGCGTTAGAAATGGCCGAAGAAAACGAAATCGACTTAGTGGAAATCTCGCCTACGGCAGTTCCACCGGTTTGTCGTTTAATGGATTACGGCAAGTTCCGCTATCAGGAACAAAAACGTCAACAAGAGGCGCGTGCCAAACAAAAAGTGGTCCAGCTCAAAGAGGTGAAATTTCGTCCGGCTACGGATGATGGCGATTACAACGTAAAACTACGTAATGTGCGTCGTTTCATCGAGGATGGGGATAAGGTCAAAGTGTCACTACGTTTTAGAGGGCGCGAAATGGCTCACCAAGAGCTAGGTATGCGTGTTTTAGAACGTGTGCGCGATGACGTCGAAGAGATTTGTCAGGTCGAATCTTTCCCTCGTCTTGAAGGCAGACAGATGGTGATGGTGCTTGCGCCACGCAAGAAAACCGCTTAATCACGTTTACGCAATTTGCTTTCACCCCTTCGCGGCCTTTGGGTTGCGAAGGGGTTTATTTCAGGAATGATCATGCACGTTTTATTTATTATTGATCCACTCTCCAGCTTATCCGCCTATAAAGACACGTCAGTGGCAATGATGCGAGCCCTCATTGCAAAAAATCACACCATTAGCGTTTCTTTGCAGTCTGATTTGTATATTGATGATGGTCGAGTTAAGACTGTTGCTCTACCTATTCATATTGCCGAGCAAGCTGATTTGCATGCGCCGCAGTGGTGGAGTGTTACGGGTGCAACGGTTGACGTTGAGCTTAATCACTTTAGCGCAGTGATTATGCGTAAAGACCCCCCATTTGATATGGAATACTTTTACTCCACGCATTTGCTTAGCTTTGCCGAGGAACAAGGGGCAAAGGTCTTTAACACGGGTTCAGCGTTACGTAATCATCCTGAAAAACTAGCGATCACTGAATTTCCGCAGTTTACGCCTACTACATTAGTTACACGTGATATGAAGCGGATTCGTGCATTTCATAAGCAGCACAAAGACGTGATCGTTAAACCGTTAGATGGCATGGGGGGCATGGGGATTTTCCGTATGCGAGAAGGCGAAGTTAACGTTGGGGCTATTTTAGAAACGCTCAGTAAAGACAGCACTGAAAGCTTAATGGTACAGCGTTATATTCCTGAAATTGTAGACGGGGATAAGCGTATTCTCATTATCAATGGTAAACCAGTCCCATACTGCTTAGCTCGTATCCCTTTGGCTGGTGAAACCCGAGGTAACTTGGCGGCAGGTGGCCGTGGTGTTGCTCAGCCTCTCAGTGAGCATGATTGGCATATTGCGAATACTATTGCACCAAAACTGGTCGAACGAGGCTTGTTTTTAGTGGGGCTAGATGTGATTGGTAACTATGTGACTGAAATTAATGTGACTAGCCCTACCTGCTTTGTAGAGATCACGGAGCAAACAGATTGCGATGTGGGGGCTCTATTTGCCGAGGCGTTGACAGCAGCGGTAGAAAATGGCTAAGGCAGCTCAGGTGGCTGTTGTGCTGGTTACGCACGCGCCACTTGGTCAGGCATTGGTTGCATGTGCCCAACATGTATTGCAGGCGACCCCAGATGTGGTTGTCGCAGATATTTTGCCTACTGATTTTCCGGACCCTTGGATTACAAAATTAGTAGCAGATCTTCGCCCAAGCACCAGGCCGCATGTCTTGTTGCTATGTGATTTATACGGTTCAACGCCATATCATATTGCTGCGGGGGTCCAGCGCCAACTGAGCCTTAGGGGGCAAAAAGTCCATTTGTTGTCAGGCGTTAATGCTTGCATGCTCATCAAAGCCTTGACGGATAGATCTGACACGATAGAGCTGTTAATTGAAAACGTTTTGTCTGCAACCCAGCGTGGTATTGTGCATCAAGCACCTACCGCGCCTTAATTTTTATAGTTATAACGTATGCCATCAGTAGATATTGTAATTACGAATAAATTGGGTCTGCATGCTCGTGCAGCCTCAAAACTGACTCAACTTGCGGGAACCTTCCAAAGCGAAGTTTTTATTGCTCGTGGTGCGCAACGAGTTAATGCGAAAAGCATTATGGGTGTAATGATGTTAGCGGCGGGGCTTGGTGTGACCGTGACAGTAGATACCGAAGGCTCAGATGCAGATCAAGCATTAGAGGCTATTGTTCAGCTTTTTGCGGATAAATTTGGCGAGGAAAGCTGATGCAGCAGCAGGCAGAGCGAATCAATACGGCAATGTGTACCGTGGCAGGCCAGGGTGTGGTTAATGGTTACGCTATAGGTAGGGCTGCGGTGATGGGGGCCGCCGCATTAGAGGTTCCTCATTATTATATTGATGTGTCTGCCGTGGACGATGAGTGCGTTCGTCTATACCAAGCTATGGATAAGGCGAGAGATGATTTGTTGTTGATATCTCAACAGTTATCCGCAGACGCACCTCGTGAAATAGCGCCCTTATTAGAGGTGCACCGTCTATTATTAGATGACCCCATGCTGCGAGAGCAAAGCAGTGATCTGATTCGAGATCGTTTTTATAACGCCGAATGGGCATTGACCACTCAGGGGCAGGCGCTAATCGCTCAGTTTGAGCAAATTGAAGATGCCTACTTACGAGAACGTAGCGCTGATATACGGCAAGTCATCGAGCGGGTATTGCTAATTTTAAGTGGGCAGGCTGCGCATCAGCATGCTTTGGTTGTTTCGGCAGATGCGACTGAGGCTGGCTTAATTGTAGTGGCCCGAGATATTTCGCCCGCCGATATGTTGCGTTTACGTAAAGGGCGTTTTTCTGCTTTTTTAACTGATTTGGGTGGCCCTACCTCGCATACCGCTATCGTGGCACGAAGTATGAATATCCCTGCCGTAGTCGGCTTAGTGAATTTGCGTCGTATGGTGCGTGATGGGGATATGTTGATTGTGGATGGGTTTAAAGGGGTGGTGATAATCAATCCCTCTGAGCTTGTTTTACAGCAGTATAGAAAACTACAAGCACAGCATTTACAACAACGTGAGCAGTTGTCTCAACTGCGTGATACGCCTGCGATGACGTTAGATGGCATGAGAATTCTACTTGAGGCAAACATAGAGCTTCCTCCAGAGGCGCAGGCTGCCTCTGATGTAGGCGCTGACGGTATAGGCTTATTTCGCAGTGAGTTTTTGTTTATGGGCCGTGCTGACTTACCTTCCGAACAAGAGCAGTTCGAGGCGTATGCGTCTGTAGTAAAGGCTATGCAAGGTCGTCCTGTCACAATCCGCACATTGGATATTGGGGCAGACAAAACCTTAGATGGCGAACAAACCGTCGCAACGAATCCGGCGTTGGGCTTACGCGCTATACGTTATTGTTTGGCGAATCCTGATCTTTTTCAAACTCAACTACGGGCATTATTACGGGCCTCGCAGTTTGGATTGGTCCGCATTTTGATACCGATGATATCTACGATGGAAGAGGTGTATGCTGTTCGAGTTGCACTGGATCAGGCTGAACAAAGTTTACTTGCTGATGGCATAGAACATGCACGTCAAATTGAGTTGGGTGCAATGGTTGAGGTACCGGCGATTGCGATTGCTATAGAGCCTTTTGCGCAAAGCTTAGATTTTTTATCTATAGGCACCAATGATTTAATTCAGTACGTGATGGCAGTTGATCGGACGGATGCCGAGGTGGCTGATTTATATGACCCGATGCACCCGGCAGTATTACGTTTAATTGCGCACACCATCAATAGAGCGCAAACTTATGGTAAGCCTGTCTCTGTTTGTGGCGAGATGGCTGGGGACATCCGCCTTACTCGTATGCTATTAGGTTTAGGCTTGCGTTGTTTCTCTATGCCTGCCTCTCAGATACCCGCGATAAAACAAGAGATTTTAGGTGCACACACCGAAGCCTTGCGCTTAAAGGTTGCGACAGCACTAAATCGAGCTGAACGTATAGACCTACAAAAACTACATTAATTCAGTGTAAACCCTAATATACTTGTAACTAGCAGGTGACATGCCGAGCAAATTGTAACATTGAGGTATGTTGTTTTTTTAGGGTTTTTTGAGTATAAGTCTTTGATTTAAATTAAATAAATCTCGTTATTTTAAAAAAAATTGCAATTTTTCCGTCATTCTACATTACATTAGAACGCTTGCCTGAGGCAGCGGGGTAGGTAGAATGGAATTGTGATTTGTAACAGGGCTAAGAATCACAGCCCGTCAATATTATATAAAATAAAGGGATTGATATGAAAATGACTCGTACAACACTAGCTGTTTTAGCTGTATCTTCTGTAGCACTGCTTACCGCTTGCTCTGATGATAATAAAGAGGTAGCTGCACCTGTTCAACCTAGTTCTCCTGTTGTGACCGAGACTGCTCCTGTCGCCCCTGCTGCCACTCCTACTGCAACAGAAGACAAATCCTTGCAGCAAAAAGCAAATGAGGCCAAGGTTGAATCCGTTAAACAAGATGTAATCGCTAAAGAAAAAGAAATTGAGTCTGATCTGAAAACGGGTAAAGACGCTGCTGAAGCAAAAGCTGAAAGTAATGAGGCTAGAGTTAAATCAGAGGCGGAGCGATTAAAAGCAAATGCTGCTGAGGCTGCTGAAAAGACCAAGGAAGCCGTATCTAATGCCGCCACAGCAACAGGCAATGCGATTAAAGATGCTGCCGCCACTGCTGATCATGCGATTCAAGATAAGCTTGGTAATGGCGTACAGTCCCCACGCAATGAGGATCTACCGGCTGTAGAACAAGCTAAGCCGTAATAGCGGATTAACAATCGTAGAGAAAAAGACCGCAAATGCGGTCTTTTTTGATTACACTGTATCTTATTACTAATAAGGAAAAAACAATGAATAAACCCAATGATTTTTTTAGCCAATTACAGCAAAATGTTTCTGACTTGATCGCTAATAGCCCTGCTGCGGATCTAGAGAAAAACATGAAAGCCTTCATGGGGCAGGCTTTTACTCGTATGGATCTTTTGACGCGTGATGAGTTCGATACACAAATGGCGCTACTAGAACGTGCTTTGGCGCGTATCGCAGCCCTAGAACAACGGGTTCAAGAACTAGAGTCTCAGACGGGTAAATCTGATAGCCAGAACTAAACTTGGTGATAAACGATTGCCTATGCTACGTGCTTGTACCTAAGAGATATATGTCGTAGTTAGGCGTACAGCAGACGGGACTTCACACATACTAGAGATTATTTAGTTTGTGGGGGTTGAGATGAGTCTAGCTGTATTAACCAGCTGTGCCTTAGTTGGTTTTAAAATGACGTCGGTGCGTGTGGAGGTTCACGTAGGAAAGGGCTTGCCTGCCTTTAGTGTAGTGGGTATGCCCGATACTGGCGTGAGGGAAAGCCGTGAGCGGGTGCGCTCAGCAATACTAAGTAGCGGTTTTCAGTTTCCTGCGGCGCGAATTACGGTGAATTTAGCGCCTGCTGATCTACCTAAAGATTCAGGGCGTTTTGACTTGCCCATTGCTTTAGGTGTGTTGGCTGCTTCGGCGCAACTGGTGACAGATAAGGCAGGGCAGCAGGCTGTACCAGCATTGGGCTCATATGTGTTTGCTGGTGAATTATCACTAACAGGGGCAGTCGTGTCTATTGCTGGCTCTTTGGCTATTGCTTTGGGGGTTCGTCAGCAGATGCCAGGAGCCCAGCTTGTTTTGCCGAAAGCCTCTGCGAGCTTGGCGGCTCATGTGCCTGACCTTACTGTTATCCCTATACAAACACTAGCACAAGCCGTGGATTTTTTATGCGAGCGCGAACAGTTAAATGCAGCGCTCCCCAGCCCCATTAGGCCATCAACTGAGGCGATGCTATGTATGTCAGAGGTGCATGGGCAGCAGCAAGCCCGCTTGGCTCTTGAGCTTGCTGCTTGCGGTGGCCACAGTATATTGATGTCAGGCCCACCAGGGGTAGGAAAAAGCATGTTGGCCCAACGCCTGCCTACCATACTTCCGTCCCTTGAGCCACAACAGCAACTTGAGGTGGCTGTAATTCATCAGCTGGATACAAGTCAATCAGGCACCGTGCTTGCTATCAAAGAGCAAGCGCCTTTTAGATCGCCACATCATTCTTGTACGGTAGCTGCCATGATAGGAGGGGGGCGCCGACTCCACCCTGGCGAGGTCAGTTTAGCGCATCATGGGGTGTTGTTCATGGACGAGTTCCCTGAGTTTGATCGACGTGTTTTAGAGTCATTGCGCGAACCGTTGGAAACCGGAGAGGTTGTGTTGGCGCGGGCTAATCAACGGGGGACATTTCCAGCAAAATTTCAGTTAATTGCGGCAATGAATCCTTGTCCATGTGGTTATTATGGACATAAGCAAATTAGTTGCGAGTGTACGCCTGAGCGTATATTGCGTTATAAAACAAAAATATCAGGCCCTTTGTTGGATCGCATTGACTTGCATTTGTCTCTACACTTTGAAAGTGATTTAAGACAAAAAGAGGGGCAATCAGAGAGCTCCGAGTCGATAAAAGCCCGTGTTCAACGATGCAGGCAACGACAGTACGAGCGACAAGGTTGTTTGAATGCTGCCTTGCAGGGCAAGGCCCTAGAGGAGCATGCTGCTCTACAAGATCAGTCTCATGCGTTACTAGAGAATGCAATGCAACGTTGGGCATGGTCAATACGTACTATTCAACGCATGCGTAAATTAGCGCGTACTATTGCTGATCAGCAGGAAATGGCACTGATTTTACCGGAGCATGTGGCACTAGCAATGCAGTATCGTGAACAGAGTGCGCTAAAACCTTAATTTAATAGACATTTTTTTTGTTTCCTATTATAATTTTTCTTTTATTGGCTTATGGCTTAATAAAAAAACAATAAGTGCCTAGACGGTTAACAAGTGCGGCTTTGGTTTTAGCCACCACCTATAGGTCACAACTTTATCAGAGTGTTCTTATGCCTAAGATGAAATCAAAGCGTGGCGCAGCCAAACGCTTTAAAGTACGTGGCAGTGGTTCCATCAAGCGTGGTCAGGCGTTCAAACGTCACATCTTGACCAAGAAAACCACTAAAAACAAACGTCAATTACGCGGTACCACTGAGGTCCACGCTTCTGACGTAGCATCTATCAAACAGATGCTTCCTTTTGCTTGATTGGAGTTTAATACATGTCACGCGTAAAACGTGGGGTTAACGCCCGTGCTCGTCACAAAAAAGTTCTAGCCGAAGCCAAAGGCTTCCGTGGTCGCCGCAGTACGGTATACCGTGTTGCAAAACAGGCGGTAATGAAAGCCGGTCAGTACGCTTATCGCGACCGTCGTAATCGTAAACGTGTATTCCGCGCATTGTGGATCACTCGTATCAATGCCGCATGTCGCGAACTAGACTTGACATACAGCCAGTTTATCGCTGGTCTGAACAAGGCTAACATCGAACTAGATCGTAAAGTACTAGCCGATATGGCTGTAAATGATAAAGCAGGTTTTGCTGCTGTTGTAGCTCAGGCTAAAACGGCTCTAGCTGCTTAATCGTACGATTCGATTCTGTATATGTACAAACGGGCTCTTTTAGGGCCCGTTTGTTTTTGGAAATAGACTTTGACTATGACACTACCTGCCGACGATATGATTCAACGCGCGCAGTCGCTTTTTGCTCAAGCGATTGATGCAGCAGCTTTGGAAAACGCCAAAGCGACTTTTTTAGGTAAACAGGGCGAAATCACTGCTTTGATGAAAGGTTTGGCCACGTTGCCGCCCGAGGAAAAACGAACTCAGGGTGCGGCTATCAACCAAATCAAGCGTCAAATTGAAACGTTGCTTAATGATCGTCGTGATGCGTTAGCACAAGCTGAGCTTAACCAGCGCTTAGCGTCAGAGGCCATTGATGTCACCTTGCCAGGGCGAGGTCGTACCGTGGGTGGAATTCACCCGGTGATTCGTACATGGCAACGGGTTGAGGCTATTTTCCGCTCTATTGGATTTGAGGTAGCAGATGGTCCCGAGATCGAAAATGACTGGACTAACTTTACCGCATTAAATAATCCAGAAAATCATCCTGCTCGCTCTATGCAGGACACATTTTATGTAGACATGCAAGACGAGGATGGCTTGCCATTTTTGTTGCGTACTCATACCAGTCCTATGCAGGTGCGTTATGCGCGCATGCATAACCCCCCAATTAAAGTGATTGCTCCAGGGCGTACCTATCGGGTTGATAGCGATGCAACGCATTCCCCGATGTTCCATCAGGTCGAAGGCCTCTGGATTGCAGAGGATATTTCTTTCGCTGATTTAAAAGGGGTGTACACCAACTTTTTACGTGCGTTCTTTGAAACCGATGATTTAGTAGTGCGTTTCCGTCCTTCTTTCTTTCCGTTTACTGAGCCTTCAGCTGAGATCGATATGATGTTTAGCTCAGGTCCGAATAAGGGCAAATGGTTAGAGATTTCAGGCTCTGGTCAGGTGCACCCTGATGTGGTACGTAATTTTGGTCTTGATCCAGAAAAATACATGGGTTTTGCGTTTGGTTCAGGCCTAGAACGTTTGACCATGTTACGTTACGGCGTTAACGATTTGCGCCAGTTCTTCGAAGGCGATTTGCGCTTTTTGAAGCAGTTCAATTCTTAATTTTAGCTCGGGCAATTACATATGTTTGTTTCTGAATCTTGGTTACGCACGCTAGTTAATCCATCGCTTGATTCTGACACCTTATGCCACCGCTTAACTATGGCTGGGCTAGAAGTCGAAGAATCCGTTCCTGCTGCTCCTGCTTTCAGTGGTGTCGTCGTTGCAGAAATTACTGCGATTGAACCCCATCCAGATGCGGATCGTTTACGGGTCTGTCAAGTCAACACGGGAACGGAGACTGTGCAGATCGTGTGTGGTGCGCCTAATGCGCGCCAAGGCCTAAAAGCGCCATTAGCTCAGTTGGGAGCCGTACTTCCGGGTGATTTTAAAATCAGCAAGGCTAAAATGCGTGGTGTTGAGTCCTTTGGTATGTTGTGTTCTGCAAAGGAGTTAGGCATTACCGATGATACCGATGGCTTGCTAGAGTTGCCGTCCGATGCGCCAGTGGGCACAGATATTCGTCATTATTTGGACTTAGATGACCAAATCATTGAAATCAAAATGACACCGAATCGGGCTGATTGTTTGTCTATGTTAGGTGTGGCCCGAGAGGTCTCAGCATTAACGGGCGATGCCATGACCTTACCGTCTTTTGAGCCTGTTGATGTCGCTATTGATGATCGTTTAACCGTTGATGTTCAAGCCCCTGATTTATGTGGGCGCTTTGCGGGTCGGGTTGTACGTGGTATTAATGCTGCGGCAAAAACACCGGCTTGGATGGTAAAGCGCCTAGAACGTGCAGGGCAGCGTTCTTTATCTGCTTTGGTTGATATTTCTAACTACGTTATGCTTGAGCTAGGTCGTCCTACTCACGTCTTTGATTTAGCAAAAATCAAGAATGGTTTAGAGGTTCGTTGGGCCAAAGATGGAGAAAAGCTTGAGCTTCTTAGTGGAAAAGAGGTTGAGCTCAACCCTCATGTTGGGGTGATTGCCTCGGCAGGTGTGGCGCAAAGCTTGGCCGGTATTATGGGTGGTGAGGACAGCGCGGTTGATCCCGAAACTACCACCGATATTTATATTGAGTCTGCCTTTTGGTGGCCTGAGGCCATTATGGGCCGAGCTCGTCAGTTCAAGTTTCACTCCGAAGCCAGTCACCGATTCGAACGAGGTGTTGACTATGATCATGTCATAGAACACCTAGAGCGCATGACCCAATTAGTGCTGGAAATTTGTGGTGGTAAGGCTGGTCCAATTGATGACCAGCAAGTCAACTTGCCTCAGCCTGTTCAGGTGCAAATGCGTCTGGATCGTTGTAATCGTGTATTAGGTATTCCTGTATCCGCCGAAGAGGTTGAGCAGACTTTTTCGCGCCTGGGCTTTGAGTATCAGTTAGCGGATGGTGTGTTTACGGTAACGGCTCCTTCTTATCGATTTGATCTGCGCATAGAGGAAGACCTTATCGAAGAGGTGGCTCGTATTTATGGGTTTGAGCGTATTCCGGACTTGGCTCCTAAAGCCCCTGCAGAGATGTTGCTGCAGCCTGAAGAGCTTAAAGGTCCGCATGCGTTGCGTGCTCAAGTCGCCGCGTTGGACTATCAAGAGGTCATTAATTTTTCCTTTGTCGAAGAAGATTGGGAAACGAATTATGCGGGTAACACAGATCCCATTCGTTTGCTCAATCCTATTGCTAGTCAACTAGCTGTTATGCGATCCTCGTTATTAGGGGGGTTATTGGCTAATATTGAGCATAATGCTCGCCATCGTCAGACTCGAGTTCGAGTGTTTGAGCTAGGTAAAGTCTTTATGCGCGATCCTTCTGTGACGGATGGTGATCTAACCGTCGCAGGCATTCATCAGCCCGTGCGCTTAGCGGGAGCCGCGTGGGGGCCTGCCTATCCGGAGCAGTGGGGTGAAAAGACACGAGCAGTAGACTTTTTTGATGTCAAAGCAGACATCGAGAATCTATTTACCACACGTGCCTCTGATTTACGTTTTGTTGTGGATTCCCATCCTGCGTTACACCCTGGGCGTAGCGCACGAATTGAATTGCATGGTAAACATGCAGGTTGGGTAGGGGAACTCCATCCACAATGGTTGCAGCAGCTAGATATTAATACGGCACCCGTGTTGTTTGAGTTAGATGCAGAGTTACTCTCTGAGTCGCCTATGCCCACGGTGCAACGTCAATCACGCCAACCTGTTGTGCAGCGTGATTTGGCCTTTTGGGTGGATACGACGGTCAGCTATCAGCAAATTATGGATACATTGCACAGTACAATTCATGCCACACCTGAATTGAGTATTGTGAAGAATTTCCGTTTGTTTGATGTCTGGAAAGCGGATGCGATGGCAACAGAGCAAAGCTTGGCCATGCGTTTTTGGTTACAAGACACAGACGCCACTCTGGATGATGCTAAAGTAGAGCAGAGCATGCAAAAAATGTTGGATGCTTTGATTCAAACCCATCAAATTCGTCAACGAGCCTAATATACTATGATGAAAGTTGATCGTACGTTGACTAAGGCCGAATTGACCGAGTTGATTTTTGATCAGGTCGGCCTTAATAAACGCGAAGCTAAAGAAATCGTGGATGCTTTTTTTGCTGAAATTAGTGCTGCACTAGAAAAAGGCGAAGAGGTTAAGCTGTCTGGCTTTGGTAATTTCCAGGTGCGTGATAAGCCATCTAGACCTGGACGAAACCCAAAAACAGGCGAGTCCATCCCTATTTCTGCGCGACGAGTGGTGACATTTCATGCCAGTCAAAAGCTGAAAACAGCCGTTGAAAATACAGACGTAGACTAATTCCAGGCAATTCACCGCTATAAAATTGCTTAACCTAAGCAACGAAGGATAAAAAGATATGAATGCTACTGAAAATTCGGTTTTGCCTCCTATACCAGCAAAGCGTTATTTTACAATTGGTGAGGTCAGTGAACTATGTGATGTAAAGCCCCATGTACTGCGTTACTGGGAACAAGAGTTCTCTGAGCTAAGTCCAATGAAACGACGTGGTAATCGCCGCTATTATCAACACCACGAGGTGCAGTTAATTCGTCGTATACGTCATTTGCTTTATGATGAGGGTTTTACGATCAGTGGCGCACGTAACCGATTGGGCGGGGGTGGAATTATTCAATCGGATGCCCAAGCCGCAGTTCGTTTATCCGCTACTGAGCTACAGTCTATTAGGTCAGGATTACTGTCTGTTAAGGCCGCTTTGGATAAAGCCTTAGCGAGCTAAGTCATACTGTTTTTATGAGTCC
Source organism: uncultured Paenalcaligenes sp. (assembly GCF_947630565.1). Lineage (NCBI taxonomy): Bacteria > Pseudomonadati > Pseudomonadota > Betaproteobacteria > Burkholderiales > Alcaligenaceae > Paenalcaligenes > uncultured Paenalcaligenes sp. Next base: position 12,548 of record NZ_CANRIC010000018.1, on the reverse strand, counting down.
GGCATAGTCCGGACTTTTTGCTATGAATTATACGTTTTTACGAGAGCATGCTTTGCATGTTTTATTACTTTGTGATCCCATTGAAAAAGCGAGCTACATTAAGCAGCTCCTACAAGAGGGGCCTTATCCCGTTGGTGCAACACTCACCTTGCACGAGCCAGCACAAATACCGGGTAGACCACAAAAACCAGTGATTGTTCCTCCTCAGCAGGTAAAGCAGCGCTCCTTGCAATCCATTGAGGGTCGTGCCACGCTTTTACATGCCTTGGCTCATATTGAATTTAATGCAATTAATTTAGCGTTAGATATTATTTGGCGTTATCCCCATATGCCAGATATGTTTTATGGTGAATGGTTGTGTGTGGCTTACGAGGAAGTATTGCATTTTGAGCTGTTAAATCAGCATTTGCAGAGCATTGGCTATACCTACGGGGATTTTCCTGCCCATGATGGATTGTGGGATATGGCAGAACGCACTAAAGATGACCTGATCGCACGTTTGGCATTAGTACCGCGCACTCTAGAAGCCAGAGGCCTAGATGCCTGTCCTGTGGTAAGAGGGAAATTAGCACAAGCAGGCGATGAGGCCGGAGCTGCTATTTTAGATATTATTTTGCGTGATGAGGTGGGGCATGTTGCATTAGGTAATAAATGGTATCGCTGGGTTTGTGAGCAAAAGCAAGTTGATGCTATTTCTATTTATCCTGACCTAGCAACGCATTATCGAGCACCTCGCCTAAAAGGGCCTTTTAACTTTCCTGCACGCCAAGCTGCTGGCTTTTTTCCAGAGGAACTGGATTATTTACAGCAGCAGGCGCAATAGTAGGCGGTATTTGTTTGGGTTAAATACTTGATTGTTCAAGTGCCTGTTGAAATTCACCAAAATTCACAACACGGCCAATAAATAACACGGAACCAGTAGGTTCCTTTGAGCCTTGTTTGGGTTCTAAGGTCATTTCAAAAATTTGGCCATTTTGTGTCTCGCCCATGATTTCAACAGGAACTGTCACTGGCTGATTAGGATTGATAAGCCCTAAAGATCGCATGCTGGTGCTGGTAGGGCTTTGAGTCCAAAGTTGTACTGCTTGATCAGGGCGAATTTCAGTACGAACTTGAGGGGTAAATAACACATGCCCCTCAGGGTCAATACTGACAATCCAGCCTGGAGTTGAGCTTTGACCTGGGGCTTGCAATATGGCCCCAGCTCTGGGGCTCATTTGGACCATTTGTATAGTCGGTGCTTTGGGCATAAACGCCCAAATCAATGCTGCAATTAAGGCGATAGCGATAGCCAACCCAATCCAATAGCTTTTTTTCCATTTTGCCGCTAGCGAGTCTAGGGCGGAGTTGCCAATTGTATGTTTAGGTTGTGAGCGAGATGCTGCCGTGGTTGCGTCTTTTTCTTTTGTTGCCGTAAATGTACTGGATTCGAGTGGGTCAGTTACTGTTGGGTTACGTGGCTCTGACTTTGTTTCAGCTTGTGGTGTAACACTAAAAGTGGGCTCTATTTTGACGGGCTTTTGAATAGGGCTTACAGAGGCGGCTGCGGGGATGGTTTTTGCTGTGGTCTGAGCTACTGGTTCTGCTGAGGTTTTGCTTGTGCTTTGAATTGTGACGGGAGTGTCAAAGCGTGAAGGGGCAGCGGGAGTAGCGGTAGCAGGACTAATGGGTGTTGCCGTGGGTACGGATACAAAAGGCAGATCTAGGTCTTGATAGATACGTTGAATTAACTGAGCCGGAGGCGTCTGCTCGGGCAGACTGTACACAAGGGCGCTAAAGATTTTCTCCCACAGCAGCAAATCTTGTGCGGCGGTGCTGTTTTGGCTAAGTAATGCATGAGCCGGTGCGATGCTTTGGTTATCGCGTAATAAGCCTAGGCAATACACACCAAGCACACAAAGCTCATCATCTGAGTGATTTTTCCATCCGCTAAATAGCCGCGTTAATGAAATCAAGGCTTGATGAATGTGTTTTTGAGTGAGATCTATGCTGCTATGGCATTCTTTGGCTATTTCTGCATAGCTATATGCATGCAGGTAGGCCAGACCTATCATTTTTCTAGCGCGTTCATCTAGGTGCGAAAACTGCTGTAAATCAGCTGGGGCATCAGAGGGGATGAGTAAATACGGCTTTACTTTAATGAAAGGGCTAAGAGTGGGGCTTTGTTTAAGGCGTTGCTGTGCCCTAAAACGTAAGATACTGTAAATCCAAGCACGTGCTGAACCCAAGGTTGGGTCATAGGCATCAGCATTGCGCCAAATTAGTCCTATGCTTTCTCGGACTAGCTCTTCTGCGTCAGCAGGGCGGTGCAGCAGACTTGTGCCCAAAGCCAGCATACGAGGGGCTTCGCGGTCGTAAATCTGGTGCAATGCAGTCGCTTTGCCTTGGGCGCATTGTTGAAGCAGTGTTTTGTAAGATGCGGAATGGTCAGCCATAAGCTCGCCGTGAAGAGTAAATTAAATAAAAATATATTGTAGGGGCGAGCGCCCGATTGATGCAGTAACAGAATGCAGCATTAGATTTGACGTATATAGTACCAAAGCGGTACTATATGGCTATAGTGAGAATAACCTGAGACGTATATGCTGCGAATTAGCAAGATTATCGATTATGGCACCTTGGTGCTGACACACATGGGGAGTGATCCTGATCGTGTGTTTAGCGCCTCCGAGCTGGCAACAGTTTTAGGCCTAGGCCAACCCACCGTAAGCAAAGTCTTAAAAATGCTTTGCCAAGATGAATTGGTGACTAGCACTCGAGGGGCTCGGGGGGGGTATGCATTGGCTCGGCCAGCTGAGCAAATTAGTGTGGCTCAAATTATTGATGCACTAGATGATCAGCCTTTTGGTTTAACCGAATGTGTAGCACAACCCGGAACCTGTTCTGTCGAGCAAGATTGCCATATACGCAGCAATTGGCAACGTATCAATGATATTGTACGCCGAACCCTCGAAGATGTCAGCGTTGCTGATATGATTCGCCCAAATAATGAATATCCTTTAAAACAATCCGACGGATTTATGACTAAATCGCGACGTCAGGCCAGCACTTCCACAGCGGAGTTATCTTAATGAGTACTGTTAATGAACACCTCGACACGTTCTTAGATCGTGATTACGAGGCGGGGTTTATTACCGATATTGAATCAATCACTATCCCTAAAGGACTAAGTGAGGAAACGATTAAACGTATTTCGGCAATTAAACAAGAACCTGAATTTATGCTTGAGTGGCGTTTAGCTGCTTATCGCCAGTGGTTAGAGATGAAAGATCCCACTTGGTCTGTTGTTGAGTATGAGCCCATTGATTTTCAAGATATCAGCTATTACTCCGCACCTAAAAGCAAAACAGACGGGCCAAAGAGTTTAGACGAAGTTGATCCTGAACTGTTACGTACCTATGAAAAGCTGGGCGTGCCTTTGCATGAACGCGCTCGTTTAGCTGGGGTGGCCGTAGATGCGGTTTTTGACTCGGTGTCTGTCGCTACTACGTTTCGTAAGCAATTGCACGAGGTCGGGGTTATTTTCTGTTCTTTCTCCGAGGCCGTTCGAGAGTACCCAGAGCTGATACAAAAATACTTAGGCACAGTCGTTCCTCCTAGCGATAACTTTTATGCCGCATTGAACTCAGCCGTATTCTCTGATGGATCTTTTGTATTTATCCCTAAGGGTGTTAAGTGCCCGATGGAATTATCGACTTATTTCCGTATTAACTCACCGGATACAGGGCAGTTTGAGCGCACATTAATTGTAGCCGAAGAAGGCGCCTCGGTTAGCTACCTAGAGGGCTGTACTGCGCCAATGCGTGATGAAAACCAACTGCATGCTGCAGTCGTTGAAATCGTGGCATTGGATGATGCAAAAGTAAAATACTCCACCGTACAGAACTGGTATCCCGGTGATAAGGATGGAAAGGGCGGTATTTATAACTTTGTGACTAAGCGTGGCGAGTGTCGTGGTGCACGTTCTCACATTTCCTGGACACAGGTTGAAACGGGCTCTTCGATTACATGGAAATACCCGAGTGTGGTGTTGCGTGGTGATGACTCTGTGGGTGAGTTTTATTCTGTAGCCTTAAGTAATCATCGTCAGCAGGCAGATACCGGTACAAAAATGATTCATATGGGGCGTAACACCACCAGCACGATCATCTCTAAAGGGATTTCTGCGGGTCGTGGTCTGAATACGTATCGGGGTTTAGTACGTATCAGTCCTAAGGCTGAAAATGCACGTAACTATACACAGTGTGATTCACTCTTGATTGGTAAAGAGTGTTCGGCACATACCTTCCCTACCGTAGAGGTACAAAATCCAACCGCTAGCGTAGAACACGAGGCCACCGCTTCTCGTATTGGTGAGGACCAGTTGTTTTATGCCATGCAGCGTGGGATTTCAGCTGAAGATGCTGTCTCTATGATTGTGAATGGTTTCTGTAAAGATGTAATTAAAGAATTGCCCATGGAGTTTGCCGTTGAAGCGCAAAACTTACTTGGTGTAAGCCTCGAAGGCAGTGTTGGTTAAGGAATTATTGAAAAATGTTAAAAATCAAAGATTTACACGCCTCTGTTGAAGGCAAACAAATTCTACGTGGTTTAAACCTAGAGGTTAAGCCCGGCGAAGTTCACGCTATTATGGGGCCAAATGGCTCCGGCAAAAGTACCTTGTCACAAGTCTTAGCGGGTCGCGAAGACTACACCATTGACTCCGGTTCAGTGGATTGGCTAGGTCAGGACTTATTGGATATGGCGATCGAGGATCGTGCTCGCTCAGGCTTGTTTTTAGCGTTTCAGTACCCTATTGAGATTCCTGGTGTATCGAATGCTTATTTTTTGCGTACAGCGGTAAATGCAATTCGCAGAGAACAGGGTAAACCGGAATTAGATGCAATCGATTTTCTCAAACTCGTGAAAGAGGAAATGAAAGTCGTAGGTATGCGTGAGGAATTCTTGCATCGCTCTGTTAACGAAGGCTTTTCTGGCGGCGAGAAAAAACGCAATGAAGTCCTTCAAATGAGCATGTTAGCGCCTAAGCTCGCTATTTTGGACGAGACAGATTCCGGCCTAGATATTGATGCTTTACGTGTGGTCTCCGAGGGAGTAAACCGTTTACGTTCACCTGATCGCTCGATGATTGTGATTACGCACTACCAACGTTTACTCGATTACATTGTGCCGGATGTGGTGCATGTGTTGTCGGGTGGTCGTATTATCCGCACCGGTGATGCCTCTTTAGCCAAAGAGCTCGAAGAGCGTGGTTACGGTTGGGTACTAGAGCAGGCTGCCGCCGAAGCCAAAGGAGCCGCGGTATGACCTCCTTACCCACATGGGTGAATCCCTTTGTTGAGCAAGCAGCACACCAGGCCGGCGCAGCCGCTTGGTTAACTGAATTGCGTCAGCAGGCTTTAGCACGTTTCTCGTCCGAGGGATGGCCTACTAGCCGTCTAGAGGCATGGCGTCATACCTCTTTAGCCAGTATGGAAAAAAGCACGTACCAACTCGCGGCAACACATGATGCAGCAGAGCTATTCGCTAGCTGCAAAAATAGCGAAGATGGGTATTGGATGGCCTTTGTAAATGGTCAATTTAATGCGGATTTATCCAATCTTGATGCGGTTCCTGCTGGTGTATCTATCGAATCTGTTGCAGCCATGCTAGCTAGCAACGATTCACGATTACAAGATATATTTGGCCAAGTTCAAGCAGGATTTAGTCCTGAGGCTTTAAACTTAGCACTAGCCCAAGATGGGGCATTTGTTCGAGTAAATCGTGCGGTGGTGGTCGATAAACCCATTCATCTGGTGTTTATCAATACCGAAACTCAGTCAGCGAGCTTTACGCGTAATTTTGTTGCCTTGGAAGCCGGGGCACATGCAACAGTAGTCGAACACTACTTAAGTGGTGACGATTTTGTTGGACTTACCAATGCGGTAACGCGTGTTTGGACAGACAGGGACGCCAATTTAACGCATCTTAAATTGCAAAACCAAAGTGAAAAATCAGTGCATTTGGCCGCAATTGATGTAGAGCAAGAGCACGCGTCTCATTACGAGTCCCATTCTTTATCGTTTGGTGCACAGCTGGCACGCACGGGTATTCAGGCTCAGTTTAATGGCGAGCGCTGTCATGCTTTATTGAATGGTTTGTATTATGTGAATGATCGTCGCCATGTCGATCACTTTACACAAATCCTTCATAACCAGCCTAACTGTACTAGCCATGAGTATTACCGTGGCATTATGGCTGATCGAGGCCGTGGTGTGTTTTCTGGTCGTATTGTCGTTGCCAAAGGCGCAGACGGTACAGATGCGATTCAACGCTCTGATAGCTTATTACTCTCTAAAATGGCACGAGCAGATACGCGTCCAGAATTAGAGATTTATGCGGACGATGTGAAATGTGCGCATGGTGCTACCGTTGGACAAATCGAAGAGGAAAGCTTGTTTTACTTACGCTCCCGTGGATTAGACCGTAAGGATGCTTTTGATTTATTGATTTATGCCTTTGCCGCTGAAGTCTTAGAGCGCATTAAATCGGACAGCTTACGAGCCCGAGCAGCTAAAGGAATTCAATCCTTATTGCCAGGCAATGAAAACGCGTTGGAGCAAAACTAATATGGTAGAGCCGATCCTAAAACCTGCTATGCAGCTTGATCGGCGCGCCGATTTTCCAATCTTGGCGCAGCCTGTACGCGGGCAGCGCCTTGTTTATTTGGATAATGGTGCGACCACACAGAAACCTGCCGCAGTAATTCATGCTGAAAGCCATTTTTATGAGCACTCGAATGCAAATATTCATCGTGGTGTTCATTGGCTATCGCAGCATGCAACCGATCTGTATGATCAAGCCCGAGTTGTGACGCAGCAGTTTCTACACGCGCAGCGTATCGAAGAGATTGTCTTTACCAGTGGTACCACAGATAGCATTAATCTGATTGCGTATAGCTGGGGGATGGCCAATTTAACGGCGGGTGATGAAATCGTTTTAACGGGGATGGAACACCACTCCAACATTGTACCTTGGCAATTGGTTGCTCAAAAAACAGGGGCTATTATCAAGGTAGTGCCTGTGCTTGATAATGGTGAGTTGGATTTAACCGCTTATCAAACGCTATTAAGCAATAAAACCAAATTTGTGGGTATTGTTCATGTGTCAAATGCCCTTGGTACAGTAAACCCCATCGCACAGATGATTGAAATGGCACATCAGGTTGGGGCTAAAGTCCTAATCGATGGGGCACAAGCCGTTGCGCATACCGAGGTGAATGTACAAGAATTAGACTGTGATTTTTATGTGTTTTCAGGACATAAAATTTATGGTCCCACAGGCACAGGTGTACTCTATGCTAAATACGATCTGTTAGATGCCATGCCACCGTGGAAAGGTGGTGGGGACATGATTCATACTGTTAGTTTTGAGTCCAGCACCTATGCCCCTGTGCCGCAGCGTTTTGAAGCCGGGACACCTAATATTGCTGGGGTAGTGGTCTTAGCAGAGGCGTTAAAGTATGTGCAGACAGTGGGACTAGACGCCATTGCCGCTCATGAAGACGCCTTGTTGCGTTATGCCACAGCTCAGTTAGGGACAATGAAAGGCATTACCTTGGTAGGTACAGCCGCGAATAAAGCGGGGGTTTTATCCTTTTTAGTTGATGATATTCACCCGCATGATTTAGGTACCATTTTAGACATGGATGGGGTGGCGATCCGAGCAGGACACCATTGTGCTATGCCTTTAATGACTCGTTTTGGTATTCCTGGCACAGCACGTGCTTCGTTTGCTGTGTATAACAGTTTTGATGATGTGGATGCCTTAGTTGCAAGCTTGAAAAAAGCGCAAAAATTATTTGGAGTCGCTGATGAGTGAAGATTTTGGCGGGTTGCGTGAACTCTACCAAGAGGTGATCTTTGATCATAATCGCAAACCCCGTAATTTTAATCACATGGAAGACGCCACACATAAAGCAGATGGACATAATCCATTGTGTGGTGATCAGTTACGTGTCTACGTGCGTTTAAAAGACGACATAGTGGAAAAGGTTTCTTTTATTGGCCAAGGGTGTGCGATATCAAAAGCGTCTGCCTCGTTAATGACGGAAGCCTGCATGGGCAAGACAAAAGCTGAGGTAGATGCTCTTTTTAAAGATATGCATACCATGCTAACCGAGGAACATCCTGATAAAGACTTGGGTAAACTAGAGGTCCTATCAGGTGTAAAAGAATTTCCCGCGCGGGTGAAATGTGCCTCTTTAGCTTGGCACACCTTAGACAATGCGATTCACCAAAACGATGAGATCGCTAAAACCGAATAAAGGTAGTCTGTATTATGAGTTATTTTGAGCGCGAAGACGTCATCGTTACACGTGACTGCCCAGCAGTCACCATTCCTTATGGTTCACCTGTTACGATTGAAAAAGGGTGTAGCGCGACCATTACCCAAAAGTTAGGTAATAGCTATACGGTGATCGTAGAAGGAAATATGTATCGAATCGAAGGTGTAGACGGAGATGCGATAGGGCAAGAAATCAAAGAAGAAGAAGTTTTCATGCCTGAATTGCCTTTGTCAGAAAAAACCATCGAAGACGCATGTTGGATTGTATTATCAGAGGTCTTTGACCCTGAAATACCTGTGGATATTGTTAACTTAGGATTGGTTTATAAGTGCTACGTCACTCAAGAAAGTCCTGAAAAATTCACAGTGCTATTAGACATGACATTAACAGCTCCTGGTTGTGGCATGGGCCCAATTATTGCCGAAGAAGCCCGCTTTAAAGTCTTAACGATTAAAGGGGTAGATAAGGTCGATGTGAATTTGGTGTGGGACCCACCCTGGAGTCGAGAAATGATGAGTGAATCAGCTCGATTACAATTAGGGATGATGTAGTAACCGTGCTTTTTAAAAACCGCTAAGTCAACATGTATACTTAGCGGTTTTTTTTATACGCGAGACTTATAGTTCGATAAAAACAATAATAGTTGTTCCTCTGGAGCTAGATTTTATTTGAAGTCTTCCTCCCATACGTTCTACACGAGCTGCCATGCTACGCATACCGACGCCTGAATCGTGCTTTATTGTTACGTCAAAGCCTATCCCATCATCATCAACAATAAGACTTAGTCCTTGTTGATCGGATTTCAATAAAATACGTAAATGTTTGGCTTGACTATGCTTAATCACATTCGAGATGGATTCTTCTATGAGTCGAGTTAGACCTAAACACTGATGCGCACTAGGCCAACTAACCCACGCTGGGGCAATATCCCAATGAGATGAAATACCTATTTCGTCGAGTAGGTCCGTAAAACGGTGACGTAAAGGCGCTAGCCATTGGGTAGGAGTAGCCGCAACTATTTGCTGTGCGCCTCCTTGCTCGATCAGTTGGCGTAAGTCATCGCGCAGTACCTTGAGTAGCGATAGCATGCGTGCATTTGATAGGGGCTGCGAGGCCTGCTCAACCAAGGCAATACTACGTACTAAACTACTACCTATGCTGTCATGCAGGTCATGAATAATATGCATACGCTCTTCTAGTGTGGCATGAGCTAAAGCCTGATTATGTTCACGGCTTAATAGCTCAGTGATTTCTAAGCGCGCTGCGCTAATTCGTTGCTGTAGTTCGTAATTAAACGTTTCTATGTGACGCATACTGCTTGCCAGACGTCCACCTAATAATAAAGCCGTGAACAGGGCTGCTACTGGGCCGGTAATAGCGCCCCACATCGTATGCGTTTCTTCTTGTAAGCTAATAACAAAGAGGTCGTGCACGCCTACGATAAAAAAGAATAACCAACAAACAGCGAGCCACATATATTGAGGTTGCGAAGATCGCCATGCATGAAATTGAAACTGTAAGCAATTGAGCAAAAAGAGTAGAACAAAAGAAAGCCATAGGATATTGAGGATGGCTCTAGGCGCAAAAAGTGAAAGTAATACACTCAGGCCGGTAAAAACCCATATGAGTTTTTCGATATAGGGCAGTTTTTGTTCACCAAAGCGCCAAGTAAAAAGGCAGAAGCAAAACACATAAAGAATAAAACAAATATTATTGAATCGCGAATGGGTCAGAGCGTCAGGAAAAGGCCATGGGTCTATAGAAAGCAAAGTTGATAAATACAACATCCAACATAGGGACATGAGGCCGTACCAGCCGTAGGCGCGCTCAGAGCGACCAAAGATCCAGATAACTAAAAAAATGCCGCCCAATGCACCATTTAATCCTAAGCTTATGTAATAGACAGTGCGCTGATGCCATAGGCTATGAGCATGGTTTTTTGCAATAGGATCAATATGGTCTATCTGTAGTTTTCCTAGTCCTGGTGCGAGCTCTGCTAGGCCTATGGTGCGAACCCAAAGGGTATTGGATTTTTCCGATAAAGTGGTTTCAGGCAAAAGCCACCATCTTGGCATGTTCCAACTCAAGGATAAAGGCTCTTCTAACGAATGATCGCGCCAAAGTAGGGTGTCATTGCTATAAATGGCACCGGCTAAGCTAATACTATCAATACCTACCCCTATTGGTTGCTTGGCTCCAGCGTCAGGGCAGTCTCGAGTCCAGTCAATGCGATACCAGACGTCACCGTCATGCTTGGGCCAACGATTCGTCCATAAGTCAGGTAGAGTAACTGCCTCCCAGCCCGCTGTTGGTTTGCTTGTGCTATTCGCCACTGCTTTAGCGGCGGCGATATGGGTAATTGTAGGTGAGCAGGATAGGGGGGAGGTAGTGGCCCAAATAGAGTGACTAAAGCAACATAAAAAGACAAAAACAATCCATTGATAAGCAATAGAAAGTTTCACTTTATCACCCCGTTTTCTCGTGCTTTACGTATGGCCATGGTTCGTGATGACACGGCGAGTTTGCGATAAATACGTTTGATGTGACTCTCAACGGTATAGCGTGAGATAAATAGCTGTTCGGCTATCTCCCTATTTGTAAGGCCGTCAGCGACTAGACATAATATTTGACGCTCTCTATCACTGAGTGCTTCGGCACTGGTATCGATGGGGATGGCAGTTAGTTCGGGCAAAAGCTCTAAAATACGCCGTGCAATAAAAGGATCAATGGGAGCTCCGCCTCGAAGTACGCTGCGTATGGACATGATGACCTCAATGTCATCCCTTTCTTTAAGTACGTAGCCGGTCGCGCCGGCTCGTAAGGCGCTAAGAATGGTTTCCTCTGAGCTCCAAGCGGAAATGACCAAGATACCTAAAGACGGATTTTGCGCGCGTAGTTGCTCGATGAGACTAAGGCCATTGCCATCAGGTAGTTGCAAATCAACTAAAGCTAAGGCAATGGATTGTTTGCTTAAGAGCAAATGAGCTTGGGCTAAAGAGCCAACAATACAAAGATCGTTGGTCTTATAGCCAAGTTGTAGTAGTAAATTATGAAGTCGCTGCTGAAGTAATGGCTCGTCCTCAACAATTAGCACCGGGCTAGGTAGGACGAGATCAATGGCAGGAAGAGTAGATTCAATCATACCCAAGCATATACAGAAAAAACGTGGGATGCACAGCATCAGGACAGGCTTATCTTATGCGTATATGGGTGAACTGGCTATCCCTAAAAGTAGGGATAGTCAGTGAATAAAGGGCAATTTACCAGTAACCAAGAGCTTTCCACCACATGCCACCAATGTAGAACCAAATAGCTAGGTTCACCACACTAACGACAAAGCCCGTTTTCCACCATTCGCCCAAGGTGGTGTATCCAGAGCCAAAGATAATAGGGGCCGTCCCTGTGCCATAGTGGGTCAATGACATCATGAGAGAAGAGGAAAAGGCTAGGGTTAGGCCTAACAACATAGGTGGCGCGCCCAAGGCAATACCTGCTGCAAAAAAAGCAGCGAACATGGCGGTAATGTGTGCGGTTGTGCTTGCAAAGAAGTAGTGCGAGTACACATACACTAAGACCAGAATCAGCATACCTAAAATCCAACTCACACCGAGTTGATCAATACCACCCCCTACAGAGACAGCTAACCAAGAAACCAGACCTAGTTTGCCTAAGAAGCTTGCCATCATAACTAAGGCAGAGAACCAAACAACCGTATCCCAAGCCCCTTTGTTTTTCAGGATTTCATCCCACTCAAGCACACCCGTGATAAGAAGTATAGACAGGCCAATAAAGGCAGCTGTGGTTGGGTTAATTAAGAAAGCATCCCCAAAAAGCATGGCGGGCACCCCTGCCCACATAATGAGTAATAAGCCAAATACGCCTAGAGTGATTTTTTCAGGCACGGAAAGAGGCCCGAGTTGTTCCAGTTGGGCTTTAGCGAAATTAGGCGCATCAGGTGTTTTCTTAATTTCAGGGGGGTAAATAAAGTAGATCACCAAAGGCATCACGATTAACGCGATGAGACCAGGTACAAGTGCTGCTAACGCCCACATGCCCCATGTTAGATTAAAGCTACCGTTAGTCCCCTCACTAATTAAACTGACAATTAAGGGGTTAGGTGCTGTGGCGGTAATAAACATGGCCGAAGTAATCGGATTGGTGTTGTAGTTAACAAGCGCTAAATAACGGCCAATTTTTTCGGTAGAGCCTCGCTCCGGTTTTG
>NZ_CANRIC010000017.1:0-37812 GCF_947630565.1 uncultured Paenalcaligenes sp. | reverse complement strand
CCTATGCTAACTAATCTCTCCATATTGGAGAGTATTGCATACATTTAATAATGATTCAATCGAACAGTTCGAGCCCCGTTAAACGCGTACTAAATAGATCGCTTATAGGCCAATGAAATATGGGCAAAGGCGATTTGTAATTCTGGGCTTGCCCCTTGGAAAACAATGGGGCGCCCCCGCTTTGTAAAACAAATGAGGCGCTTTGAAAAGAACAACGGTACGAATTTAGCGAACTTTAACTCATCCCAGGCTAGCTCACGTTTTAGAATCCATTCCTGTTTAATGCCTTGTTCTGTGATGGTTGTGTGCCCAGTCCACATAAAAAAGGCGACCACGATCATACCGGTATACGCCAGAATGATGCTTGCAATAAGCGGGGTGGCAACCTGATCCCCATACGTGGTGGCAACAAAGCCTAAACGAACGCCAATGATGGCAATAACAACCCATGCAATCAGGGCGATATGTTTAGGCCAAGAGCGCCCTTTAAGTGGCAAAGGGCCGATGGTAGCAAATAAGGACTGTTGGGATTCTTCGGTGGTTTGGGTCATGAGTTCTTTAAAAATAACGCCTTTCCGGCACGACTGGAGGTGGGTCTGCCCAGCTGATCTGAAATCCATGCCCCAGTTTGGACAACATGGTCTAAATCAATGCCGGTTTGGATACCCATCCCATGCAGCATATAAAGCACGTCCTCGGTAGCAACGTTACCCGTAGCGCCTTTTGCATAAGGACAGCCACCCAGTCCAGCCACAGAGCTATGAAAAATAGAAACACCAACCTGCAAGGCAGCCAATATATTAGCTAAGGCTTGACCGTAGGTGTCATGAAAATGGCCTGCAATGGTGTGCAGAGGAATAATACCTGCCACGGATTCCATAAGGCGAGCCGTTTTTAAGGGTGTTCCTACCCCAATCGTATCGGCAATATCGAATTCCTGTACGCCTAAATCACGCATACGACGGACTACATCTAACACAGTATCAATGCTGGTTTCGCCATCATAGGGGCAGCCTAAGGTGCAGCTAATACTGGCACGTAGGCGTAGTCCGGCATCTAATGCGGCCTGAGCCACAGGAGCAAAGCGATCAATGGACTCGGCAATACTGCAGTTGATGTTTTTTTGAGAAAAGGACTCGCTGGCAGCACCAAAAATAACGACCTCGTGGGCGCCTGCGGCTAAAGCGGCCTCAAAGCCACGAAGATTGGGAGTTAGGGCAGAGTAGATCGTGTCTGCGCGCCGTGTGATACCCGCCATCACCTGTGCGCCATCCGCCATCTGAGGCACCCATTTGGGAGAGACAAAGGAGGCAGCCTCTATGTTTTGAAAACCGGCGGCACTTAGCCGATTGATAAACTCAATTTTTAGAGCTGTTTCTAAAAACTGTTTTTCATTTTGTAGACCATCACGGGCAGATACTTCAACAATTTTTACGGCGGTTGGCAAACTCATGGTTGTCTCCTAGGTGCGTAAATAACGTCCGTCTTGTTGTTGGGTTATAAGATTCAGTAGTTCGAGTTGAACAAGGGCGGCCCCAACCTGTGCGGTAGATAGTCCGCATTGATTTTGTATTTGATCGGGGCTCATGCCATCATAGCTGATTACGGTTAATACCTGCAGCAGCATTGGGTCTAGTTGATCAGGAATAGGGGGGCTGGGTTTGACCGAGGCTGGCACAGAATGGTCAAAAGGCAGGGGCAAATTGTGACCTAATTCCTCTAGGATATGTTCGGCGGATTCGACTAATTTAGCGCCATTGCGTATGAGCTGATGACAGCCTTTGTGTAAGGGTGAATGGATAGAGCCGGGTATAGCAAACACGTCACGGCCTATTTCAGAGGCCAGACGCGCCGTGGTCAATGAGCCACTTTTTAGTGCGGCCTCTACGACTAAAACGCCTCTGGATAGGGCAGCAACCAGACGGTTTCGTTGCAGAAAATGGTGCGGCAAACCCCGAGTCCCCAAGGGGTATTCAGAGATCAATAGCCCTTGCGCGGCAATCTGATGGGCTAAATCACGATTACGGGCGGGATACACCAAATCCATGCCTGTGCCTAAGACGGCAATCGTGCTGTTTGGTCTTTGGGCGGCTAAAGCGCCTTGGTGTGCTGCCGTATCGATGCCAGAGGCTAAACCACTGATAATTGTCCACCCTTGCGACACCAGAAAACGAGAAAAATGGTAGGCGTTTTCGTTGCCTGTGGTGGTAGAGCTGCGTGCGCCCACCATGGCTAACGCCTGATAGTTCAACTGATCTAAGTGGCCTTTGGCATACAAAATCAGAGGCGGATCATGTAGATTAAACAGGGCGCTGGGGTATTGGCTGTCTGCTAAGCATAAAATATGTTGATTAGGGGATTGCGCCCACGCAAGAGCCTGTTGAATACGTTGTTCTATATCATCAGAAGGACGAGCATGTAATTGGGCGGCTAACTGAGTGGACACATAGCGACTAAGCGTACCAACTGATTGTTCGTACACCTGATGCGGTAATCCAAAATTAGCCAAAAGTAGGCGTGCCACTGTGGAGTTTAGATTGGGCTCTAAAGACAGTCGCACCCATGCGTACAGTTCAGAAGTAGAGGCAGTAGTATTCATAATTAAATTGTAAGCTGAATCTGTATAGCACGCCTATTGTGCTAAATACGTACGCTTTGACGCGACTTCACATGGACTTTTTAGTAAAAGTAGACAGACTGCATTAAAATAGACGTATTCTGATCTATTTGTATGGATCCTGACTTTTATTGGCCTAACAGCAATTGATTGCTTTGGGCAAAGACGACATTATGGCTTTATTACCTATACTCCAATACCCAGACGAACGCTTACACACGGTGGCTAAACCCGTGGCTCAGGTGGATGACCGTATTCGCCAATTAGTGCAAGACATGGCGCAGACCATGTATGACGCACCCGGTGTAGGGCTTGCTGCTACACAGGTGAATGTACACGAACGTGTGGTCGTGATTGATGTGTCCGAGAACAGCGACGATTTACTTGTCCTTATTAACCCCGAAATTACGTGGTACAGCGAGGACTCAGAGGTCTACGAAGAAGGCTGCCTGTCAGTAGAGGGCGTGTACGACAAAGTGGAGCGTGCCTCCGAGGTAAAAGTAAAAGCCCTTGACGAAAACGGCGAGCAGTTTGAGTTTCATGCCGATGGCTTGCTAGCTGTGTGTGTACAACATGAACTCGATCACTTAGACGGTAAAGTCTTTGTAGAGCATTTATCGTTATTGAAACAGAATCGTATTTTGAATCGCATTCGCAAACAACAGCGCGAGGCAAAAAAGCTGGCAGCTGAAAAGGTAACGGTATGAGCTTAAAAGTCATTTTTGCCGGTACACCAGAGTTCGCTAAGTTGGCATTAGATGCTATTTTGGCGGCGGGCTTTGAGGTTCCTTTGGTGATGACGCAGCCAGATCGCCCCTCTGGTCGGGGCATGAAACTACAGCCTTCAGCCGTTAAACAGGCAGCCTTGGACGCGGATATTCCCGTCGCACAGCCTCTCAGTTTGCGCCTAGACGGTAAGTACCCAGAGGACGCTCAGGCAGCAAAGGCATTGCTGGAATCCATTCAGCCAGATGTGATGGTGGTGGCGGCTTATGGTCTGATTTTGCCGCAGTGGGTGCTTGATTTACCGAAATACGGTTGCCTAAATATACATGCTAGTTTGTTACCCCGTTGGCGTGGTGCAGCGCCTATTCAACGGGCAATTGATGCCGGTGATGCCAAAACTGGCGTAACGATTATGCAGATGGACGCAGGGCTAGACACCGGTGACATGCTATTAGTCCACGAAATCATGATTCATGATGAACACACAGGTGGGACGTTGCATGATGAATTAGCCGAGGCCGGAGCCGCCGCCATCGTAGAGGCTTTAACACGTCTCCCAGAGGGCGAGCTAACCCCAGAGGAACAGCCCGAGGACGGCGTCACCTATGCCGAAAAACTGCTTAAATCGGAATCACCCTTGGATTTTACTCAGTCTGCAGCGGTGTTGGCGCGACGTGTGCGTGCATTTAACCCCGTGCCCAGCTGCACAATGATGCTGCCGGGCTTAGAGCAGCCCGTTAAAGTCTGGCAGGCTCAGGCGTTAAATCAGACCACACAAGCACCAGCTGGTCAGGTTATTGCAGTATCCACCGAGGGTATCGACATTGCAACGGTGGATGGTGTACTGCGTCTGTTGGAACTACAGCGTGCCGGAAGCCGTCGTCAGCCAGTGGCTACGTTTGTGCAGGGGTGGCAGTTGCCCGTTTAAGGGCTTGTTGTTGTCGCCATTCCAGACTGGCGATAACAACACCACTACCACACACAATCGCAATACCGACCCAACTCAGCGCATCTGGAAATTGCCCCCACAGTAGCCAGCCTAGACCTGCCGCACTGATGATTTGTAAGTACACAAAGGGGGCTAACAATGAGGCTGGGGCGCGTTGGTAGGCTTGGATTTGTAATAAATGCCCTAAAGCCCCAAACACGCCAGTGGCAAACAAAGCCAGCCAGTGCGGGGTGTCAAAGGTACTAAAAATGGGCCAGATTTCCGGCAGGATAAATGGCATGATTAAGGTAGTAAGCACCGTACCTACGCTGCCACTCCAGATCAAGGTCGTCATGGCATCGTCCACGGCTACACGTCGTGTCACGATGTACTGGGTTGCAAATAACACCGCAGTAATAAGCCCAAATGTCACCCCCAACGGGTGCAGTCCAGAACCTGGGCGGATAATCAACATCACCCCCATAAACCCCACCGCAGCCGCGATCCAACGAGAAATGCGAGGTGGCTCTTTGAGCAGCCACGGCGCCACGGCAAGAACCAGCAAGGGGGCTAAAAAGTTAATAGCGGTTGCTTCGGCTTGGGGTAGATAACGCAGGGCTGAAAAAAAGGACAGCGTGGCAAACAACATAATAAAGCCACGAAGAATCTGAGCAGTAGGGCGTTTTGCTTTGAGGACTTTTATGCCCTTGATCGGCACGATAATGCCCACGACTAAAACTAAATGGATTAAATAGCGCACCCAACACATCACCAACAGGGGTAAACCTGCCGCCATAATCCATTTACCGCTGGCATCTAATGATGACAGCGCCCATGTCGATAAAATTAATAAAACAATACCAAGTAAAGGGCGCTGCGCCGTCATAGAAAATACCTAATTAAGACAAGATAGACTCAATAGTATGACCTACATTTAGCAAATGTGCATCGTGATAGGCGGGGGCAGCCAACATCAAACCCACGGGGGCGCTTTGCGCTGAATGGCAAGGCAAAGAAAGCGCACAACCATTTAAAAAGTTGATGATCGCTGGATTACGTAAGATCAGACCATTGGCACGGAAATACGCGTCTTCGTCTGCTAATTCGGCAATGGTAGGCGGAATAACGGGCGTGGTAGGCAATAACAACCCATCATAAGGGGCCAACAGGCTTTCCATCTGTGCAATCCAAAGCTCACGGACTTGTTGTAGCTCAATGTAGTCCGCTGCACCTTGCTCTTTGCCGCGTAAAATACGTGAACCCACACGTGGATCATAGAGCGATTCGTGTTGCTCGATGAATTCTTTATGATAGAACCACGCCTCGGCACAAACAAAACCACCTAAGCGATTGATATGAGGCAGCTGATCGAGTTCAGGAATTTCTATTTCGTCTATCTGTACCCCTTGCGCTTTGAGTTTCGCAACCGCTGCGTGGAACTGCGTTAATACCGTGTCATCGGCATGATTGAACACATAGTTCGTCGGCATCAATAAACGCAAATGGCTGGGGTCAAGGGCCTCTAGGATGGGTTCAGGCTCATTGCTTAATACCGCATCCACCAAGGCGCAACACTCTACGGATAGCGCTAAAGGGCCGCTGGAATCCAAAGAATGGGATAACGGCATCACCCCATTCGCAGAAATACGTTCTGCGGTAGGTTTAAAGCCGGTAATGCCACAAAAGGCAGAGGGAATACGAATAGAACCGCCCGTATCAGTACCAATGGCGGCGACGGCCATACCATCAGCAACCGATACCCCCGCACCAGAGGACGAGCCACCGGGGATACGGCCTGTTTCACGATCCCAAGGAGACATAGGCGTGCCGTAATGAGGATTGATCCCCAAACCGGAAAAAGCGAACTCCGTCATATTGGTGCGTCCAATAATGACCGCGCCTGCCTCCAGTAACCGTTGGACTAGGGTGGCGTTCTCGGTGGCAGCAGGAGCCTCTTTTAGCAAAGCCGAAGCACCACGGGTCACATCACCCTTGTAGTCAAACAAGTCTTTAATAGAGATAGGAATACCCTCTAGTGCAGAGCGCGCTAACCCAGCCTGACGCAAAATATCAGATGCCCGCGCAGCCGCTAATGCTTGGTCTGCATACACATTGATAAATGCGGTAGCGCCCTGACCATTTGGGTCAGCAATACGCGCTAATGCAAGCTCAGTAAGAGCTACAGCCGTGGTTTCGCCCGTATTTAAGGCGTGTTGTAATTCGCGAATCGTAGCAAAAGTGGTAGGCATATCCCTATCCCTATAAATAAAAACAACGAGGGGTTAAGCGATTTCTGGTAGGAAATCGATGTCGTATTGCTGACGGATACGGCGGTTTAGGCGCGGATCAAAAAGCTCCATGATGAATTGGCTCGCAGGGCGAATAGAACCAATGGTAGCTACCGTACCGCAAGTCATTACCGTATTAGCTGGCATATGATCTTGTTTGAAATGTTTTTTCATCAGATCAATGGGGTGCAATAACGAAGCCACTGCACCGTCCTGATACGCGACCAGCTGACCGTCCTCAAGAATCCAAGCACGTAATTGTAACTCGTCCCAATGGTCTGCTACATCGCTGTATAACCATGCTTCCGAGGCAACAGGTTTAACGCAAATCTGCTTGGACAAAGCAACGCTATGAGCCTCAAGAGCGCGATCAGTGTGATCGGAAGCTAGGCTGACACATAATTCATCACCATGATTGAAAACGAGGACTTCGGCCTCGCCTGAACTGTGTGGGCCAACGACTTGAATCACATCGCTTTGTACCAATTGGTTTGTAGCAATACGGTAATACAAAGGCACATCGCTAGGGCGGGGTACGCCAAGTTCAGCCAGCTCTAGAATATGGTGTTCGATCGCATCACGATCGCGTCCGGCCCAACCAGCCACAATACATTGATGAACTTGAGTGTGGATCTGTTCGGTACTGCCATTGGCACGAACTAATTGAAACTGTAGTTGCATGGAAAACAAACCTTAACCAAATAAACGGGGAAGCCAAAGAGCTAGATCGGGATAAACGGCAAGTAAAAACACCATACCCAATAGCATCAACACAAAGGGGAAACTGCCCAGCATGACATCATTCATGCTGCCTGAAGTACGCAAGCTTTGAACCACGAATAGATTCAAACCTACCGGAGGCGTAATGAGCGCAACCTCAACTAACACAATAATCGTGATACCCAGCCACACGGGGTCATAACCCAGAGCGATCATGACAGGAGCAACGATTGGAATAGTGGTAATCATCATGGAAAGGGTTTCCATAAAACAACCCAATACCAAGTAAAACACAACCAATACCAACAGCATCATGACTGGGGAAACACCCAAATCTGTGATGGCAGTAGTAATCGCGGTTGTTAAACCAATGCCAGACATGATGAAGTTCAAGAAAGCCGCACCGATAATGATAAGCATAATCATGGCGGTGGATTTCATCGTGCCTTCAAAGGTTTCGCGCAACATGCGTAGAGTTAAGCGTTTGCCCAGTGCGGCAAGAATTAGCGCACCGACTACGCCTAAGGCCGCCGCCTCGGTTGGCGTGGCAACCCCAGCATAAATGGAACCCACCACCAGCCCGAAAATCGCGAGAGGCGGAATTAAGTGGACAAGACTGGCAAAACGAGCCGACCAAGACGCGCTGATTTTTTTACCACCCCATTCAGGCTTGATGATACAAGCGACTGCAATGGCAACGATAAATAAAAGCGCCATACCCAAACCGGGCAAAATACCAGCCAAATACAGTTTAGGTACAGAGGTGTTGGTTAATACACCATAGATAACTAAGTTAATCGATGGTGGAATCAAAATACCTAAAGTACCACCAGCGGCTAAGCTCCCTAAAAAGAGTGGCTCGTTATATTTTTGTTTTTCGATTTGCGGCAGAGCCACTGTACCCACCGTAGCGGCAGTCGCCACACTGGAGCCCGACGTAGCCGCAAAAAGTGCGCTGGCCCCGATATTGGCGTGCATTAACCCACCGGGCAGCCAAGACAACCAAAGACTCATGGCGTTGTACATACGTTCCGCTAAACCGGAACGCAGTAAAATCTCACCCAACATGATGAACAAGGGCACAGCAACAAGCAGGAACTCATTGCTGGTTCCCCATGCCACCTCGCCCATGGCTCGGCTTAATGGTAAAAAGGAATACAGTGGGTCAAGAACAAGACCTAATACACCTAAGGCCGCCCCGACAGGGATACTAATCCCAATAAAAACTAAGAGTAAAACTAAGGCCGTGGCGATCATGGCTTTTGCTCCATTTGGACTAGGCGTTTGCCGGATTCGGCTTCTTCGGAGGCTTCTTCTTTGGTGGTGCGAATACCGCAAATAGCACGCACACTTTGAATATCACCGGTGATAAGAGCAAGAGAAGCCCGTAACAACATTAACGCTAATACCACGCATAACCAGGCTAACCCAGCGGCCCATAGGCTTTGGGGAATCCACAGCGGAGTACCTAGAATGGTATTTGCCGTCGATTGGCTTTGCCATGACATGCCAGCGACTTCGCCAGCATAACGTGTCAAATACACAATAAAAACAGCTAAAGAGACAAGGGCAATCCAGTCGAAGAAGGCAGCCAGACGTGCTGGCAAATATTGATAAATCGCATCAATACGGATATTGGCACGATCTAGGGTGGCGAACGATAAGGCCCACGACACGCTAATGGCAAAGGCATAACCAGAGAGCTCATCAGAACCCCCAAGTGGAGCATTCAGAAACTTACGACTCAGTACATCAGCCGTAATATAGAGCGCGCTGATAAGGGTAAGACTACCAGCGACCCAGATAGCGATACGAGACAACAGGGTTGCGCCGTTGAGTAGCTTACCGAGTAGGGGAAAGGGGGTAGAGGTTGTCATGAAGATACCTAAGAGAAAGGGGGCGTTTGACCCTGTGTGAAATCAAACGCCCCGGTTTTGTCTACGCACAAAGCGGACAAAACAAACCACTTACTATTTGCTAGCTGTTAAGTCCACAACCGGGCCAATGTATTGATTAAAGCTATCTACACAATCAGCAGAACAACGTTTTGCCCAGCTTGGGATCACGGTGCTGCTCATGACCTCTTTGAGCAGTTTTTGGTCGTCTGCGCTAGGCTCAACCAATTTCATTTTGCCTTTAGGCTCTAGCGTACACGCTTCGGCGCCTGTATTACAGTCGTAACCTTGTTGGGTTTCGATTGCAGCCGCATCCCACACGTTATTGACCAATGTTTTTACGTTTTGCTCTAGGAACTGCTGAACCTTAGGATCAAGCTTATTCCAGAACGCTTTGTTAGCCACGATGAGCTGTTGGTTCCAGTTAATGGGTAAGGCGTACAAATGATCGCTGACCTCGTACCATTTTGCTGAATAACCAGATAGAGACCCAGTAATAGCGCAATCCACTACACCGTTTTGTAACGCAGGTACAACCTCACCAAAGGGGATAGTCACACTGCTGCCACCAAAAGCCTGTACAAACTCGGCTTGAGTACGGCTACTGGTGCGAACTTTTTTGCCTTTTAGTGACGCTAAACCGTCAAAGCCACCTTTACAAAACAGCACTTGAGCAGGGTAGGTAGACATACCTAATAACTTAGCGTTATTGGCATCGTAATGTTTTTCGTAAGCAGGTAAAAAAGCATCGGTGATTTCGCGTGCTGTTTTAATATCAGGCGCTAAACCAGCCAAATCAATGGCTTCATTGATTGGGTTATCCGTGGCAAAGTAGGCAAGAGTAGCGCTACCAATCGGAATGACGCCTTGACTAACCAAGCGCAATACCTCTGGGCCTTTTAATCCCATTTCGTTGTAGCCCTTGATGTCTACGGTAATGCTGCCATTGGATAGTTCGGGAATTGTTTTAGACCAAAAAGGCAATTCGCCGTTTTGGTAGGCTGTCAGATTGCTTAGACCACCCACAACCGTTAGTTTGGTTTTAGGTAAATCGTTCACGACCTCTTGTGCCTGAGCATTAAAGGCGGCTAAACCTAAAAATAAAGATGTAGCTAACAGACGTTTCATACGAAGTCTCCTGAATGTGAGCCCATAACTAAAGAAAGATAATTAATTTGGATTGCACCTTATTGGTAGAAAACTGTCCAATTGTATGTCTAAATACGCAGGTATAAGTTTTTCTTATAGTTCGGGTTCAAAGTTTTTGGCAATGGTTTGAGCTAGACGAGCTACGGTTCGTGCCGCATGACTGTCTGGCGAGTCTAGCCAATGGGCATAAAAATTTAACGAAGGCAGCGGTTTTTCTACCCGCAAAAGACGTAATTCCCCTTGGGATAAAGCGGTTTTCACCAGAGTCTTAGCAAGCAGGCTAGGCCCCATGCCGCGCGAGGTCATATGGATGATCGTACTCAGCGACGCACAGCCATAAATTCGGGGTGAAGTGACCTTGGCTTCGTGTAAAAGATGGCTCACAACACGGTAAGGTAAGCTGCCGACTGGATAGGTAATTACAGGGTAAACCCCTAGCTCAGAAACCGTCAAAATACGACCATGTAGTTTAAGAGCTGGGCTTGCAACCCACGTTAACGGATACTCACCAAGCGGTAAACGCTCTGTTTTTGTACCAATATCATCACCCACAAAAAAAGCTAAATCTAATTGATAATTCAGCAGTTTTTCGCGCAAAACCTGACTGGTATTAACATGAATTTCGATGATAAGGGCAGGGTATTGGGTATGCAGTTGCTCAATAAGCAGGTGCAACCACGTATGGACTAAGGTTTCGGCAACACCTAAGTGAAACGTGCCGCGAATCACATCTGCATTTTGGGCGACGCGCAGCATTTCATTGCGCAATTCCAGCATACGTTGGGCATGAGACAGTAACTCTTGGCCTTTATCAGTTAATTTAATCCCTCTGGCGCTACGATCAAAAACGCGCGTAGCCACCTGTCGCTCGAAACTGGCGATACGTTGTGATATAGACGGTTGTGTGGTGTTGAGCTTTTCGGCGGCAGCACTAAAGCCGCCTAATTCTGCTACCCAAACAAAGGCTTCGATCTGCTTGAAATCAATCATAAATGAACCTGTTTTAGATAGGTTAATATAGCGCCAGAAAATAACGACGTGTGATGTAATGAAAACACTATAATCAGCGCTATGAGTACAAAAATTTTAATCGTGCGCACCTCGTCCTTGGGTGACTTGGTGCATATGCTGCCCGCTATCAGTGATATTGCGGCTCAGATTCCTGACGCACAGATAGACTGGGTCGTCGAAGAATCCTTTGCTCAAATTCCGCTATGGCATCCAGCAGTAAATAATGTCATCACTGTCGCGCATCGACGTTGGCGTAAAAACTGGTGGTCAGCCCAATCCAGAGCCGAACGAGCTGCATTAAAAAAACGAATACAAGAAACCCAGTATGATCTGGTGTTAGACATGCAAGCCCTGTTGAAAACGGTGTGGATTACCCGTATGGCGCGCGGTGTAAAACACGGCTTAGATTGGAAATCAGCCCGTGAACCATTGGCATCGTTGCTGTTTGACGTAAAGCATCGTGTTGAATTTTGGCAGCCAGCGATTACACGCCAACGGCTGCTCGCATCACTCGCCTTTAACTACCAGTATACCGGTTCGCCCGATTATGGATTGCAAGCAATCTCAAATAGTGTGCAGGTTGAGCCCGTTGCAATGATTATGCCATCAGCCAGCCGTGACGATAAATTATGGCCTGTCGCCAGTTGGCATAAAGTGTTTGATTATGTGCAGTCACAGGGATTGGGTTTGCGATTATTGGCAGGCAGCCCGGCGGAAACCCAGCGCGCCGAGCAATTAATTGCAGGGCGCACGAATGCGGAGGTCTTGCCACGCATGGGATTAACCGAAGTCGCCCATGAACTAGCAAAAGCAACCGTAATGATTGGATTAGACAGTGGATTGACGCATTTATCCGCAGCACTAGAGCGACCGACTATAGGGATTTATAAGGCCTCTACGCCCGTACGAACCCCATTAGTAAGCAGTGCCTATGTGGCAAGTTTAGGCGAAAGAGGCATAGAACCCACAGCTGATATGGTGCTTAGTGCAGTGCAGCAAGCCTTAAATCAAAGTTAACAGTACAATAAGTATTCAAAGATTATAGGTTGTGGACTGTTGAATCGATTTATTTACACCTTGTTGTTGCGGCTGATCTCGCCTTTTTTATTGGCGTGGATGAGTCTGCGCGCGCGCAGATCGGGCGGTAATTGGCAGGTCTATAGCCCATTACGATTTGGGTATTATGGTAAACAAGCACCGCCCCGAGGCCCATTTGTTATGGTGCATGCCGTAAGCTTAGGCGAAATGCGGGCTGCTCAGCCATTGGTACAAGCCCTATTGTCAGAGGGCCATAAAGTCCTATTAACCCACTTAACCTATACCGGTTATGCCGAAGGGCAACGCGCCTTTAACAAAGCCATCATCGACGGACAGTTAATTCAACAATGGCTGCCCTATGACTTTCCCGGCGCAGCCAAACGGTTTTATGCCCATTACCAACCCCAATTGATTGCCGTCATAGAACGCGAAGTCTGGCCTAATCTATTACACCAAGCAAGACGCGCAGACATTCCTGTGTTGTTGGTTAGTGCGCGCTTTTCTGCGCGATCCTTACACAAAGCCGTCCGCATGGGGGCCTTGATGCGTACTGCTTATGCACGCTTTACCGCCATTTATGCCCAGACCTTTCAGGACGCTCAACGTTTAGAACACGCAGGGGGCAAAGCCGTCCGTGTATCTGGCAATTTTAAATTTGATGTGCAGTTATCTGCCGATCAAGTCGAACGCGGTAAATGGTTTGCTGACAGCTTAGGACGTAAAATTGTCGTCATCGCCAGTACCCGAGAGGGCGAAGATCAGCAATTTATTGATGCCATACGGCGCTATATTAAACGTGAACAACAGCAAGACCTAGACTGTCACCAACGCACGTTGTTTTACTTAATTCCCCGTCACCCACAGCGATTTGAGTCTGCTGCGACATTACTGCAGGCCGAAGGCTGGAACGTGGTACGTCGATCAGAGCTAATGCAAACGGGCGATGGCACCAGCAGTTCCTTGGCATGTTGTAAAAATGCAGATGTACTGTTGGGGGATTCATTGGGCGAAATGGCGTGGTATTACTCTCAGGCGCAGGTCGCTATTGTGGGGGGCAGTTTTGCGGCGTTAGGCGGACAAAACTTTATCGAGGCATGTGCCTTGGGCGTGCCGGTGATTGTTGGGCCACATACACGTAATTTTGAACAAGCCGTCAGCGATGCCTTAGCAGAGGGTGCGGCCTTGCGCGCCAACAATGCCGAGACAGCGGTAAAACAAGCCATGCAACTTTTAGAGGACAGCACCCAACGCCAACGCATGGCAGATGCGGGGCATCATTGGGTACAAAAACACACCGGTTCCGTACAGCGTGTCATGACTGGAATTAACGAAGTCCTAAACCAACACCTACCGCCAGATCAACGTCAACATTAAAAGCGACGCCTATTTCTATCAATAGGGATAGGCAGATGGTATCCATGTAGGCAGACCGTGCCGATCATGTCGCCATTAGTCGCAGACACAAAAAAACCCGCCGTGGCGGGTTTTTCGCTATCTATACAAAAATATTAGATTTTTTGTACGGATTTGGCTTGTGGGCCTTTTTGACCTTGGGCTGACTCGTAGGAAACGCGTTGGTTTTCTTCGAGTGATTTGTAGCCTGTGCCAAGGATATCAGAGTGGTGAACGAAAAGATCTTTACCACCGTTTTCAGGGGAGATGAAGCCGAAGCCTTTTTCGTTGTTGAACCATTTTACGGTGCCGTATTCTGTTTGCATGATGCATTTCCTAAATAATAATGAGCAATGTGCCCTAAGAACAGATTGTCAAGGTACAAAATTAGGCAATGCGATTTACTGTCTAGCAAACTGTATTGAACGAACTTCGACGAACTTGATAACCTACTTATTAACTGTAGTATGAAATAGCACCTGTAGTCAAGGTAAATTCACTAGGGTTTGTGCTTAGTGTTCTTGTCATCACCCTGTAAGAAATTGAGCAGTAGTTTCGCGCTGGCAGATAATTCATTTTTACGACGCACCGCTAATAATAAATGGCGCTTGCTCCAGTCGTCTTTTAAATGAATAAAATGCGTATTAGGAATGTGAAAGGTACGCGTGCTTTGATGGGGCAATACACCGATACCCATACCGGCATTAACTAATAAACACATCGCCTCATAACTATCTACTTCTGCTCGTATATTGACACTGCGGTTTGCTGCCATAGCTACCTTGGTGATCTGATAGTTAATTTGTGTACCAGAACGCAGAATAATCTGCTCGAAACCTAAACATTCCTCGAAATACAAATAGTCATATTTTGATAATAAATGTTGTTTTGGAACTAATAATCCCAAGGTGTCTTCACAAAAAAAAGAAGACTCAATGTTCGCATCATGAGGCAAGTCCGTGTAAATGCCGATATCTGCCTGTGATTTTTCTATTTCGTAGACAATATTTAAACTGTTTTTCTCCTCTATTTTTAAATGAATAGAGGGGTGTTTTGAAATGAAATCGGATAATAAAAAGGGTAGGTTTTGGGTAATAGCAGAAATGTTCGCCAGTATATGTACATGGCCCTGCTCCCCCTGAGAATAACCTTGGATATGCTGTTTGATGTCTTGCACACTATTCAGTAGGCTGCGGGCGCGGTACAACAACTCTAGACCAGCCTGAGTCGGGCTAACCCCTTTGTTTGTGCGGCGTAGTAAGGCCGTACCCAGCTGACTTTCTAGCTCGGCAATACGGCGGCTAATAGCAGCAGCGGCAATATGCTCTCTAACGGCAGCTTGGCTAATTGTGCCTTCTTCGATGACGCGTACAAATAATCGCAAACTAACTAAATCCATCCTAATCCCCCCACAAATCTCATGGCGTTATAGTACACCGTAGCGTGTGGAGCGATGTGATGGCATGACCGAATTACGAGCCAGATGCCTAAACCAAACAAAAACCCCCCGCGCTGTAAAACAGGGCAGGGGGTTTTTGCTATTAAGCGATAGAATTAGATCGCTTTTTTACCTGACAAAAGGAAACCAGCATTAGGAACACGGGTTTCTAGGCCTAAGGTTTTTAACATCTGATATACCGTCGCCACAGAAGCCGACAAAACGGGTTTGCCAATCATGTCTTCAGCGCGCTGAATGGCAGGTAGCGAAGGCATCTGTACACAAGCAGATAGCACCACCGCATCAACGCCATCATGATCCAGACGTTTTACGTGTTCCAACAAGTTTTCAGGATTCAATAAACCCACCTCTAGGTTGTCCGACACCTCTAGGCTAATGGAATCTTTAACCGCAATCCCCTCGTGTTCGATGTAATCCACCACTAATTTAGTCAGTGGTTTCATGTACGGAGTAATAACGGAAACTTTTTTGATACCGAACTCGGTCATGCTGTCTACCAATGCACCGGCAGAACTTAATACCGGAATATCTACGCCAGTGCTTTTAACCGCTGCCTCTAGGCGGGTTTGGGATTGGCGGTGGTAGCCATTGCCTTGGGCCATAATGGCAACCAAACAAGCGTATGCCATCACATCACAGCGCGCATCGGCTAATTCAACCACACAACGGTCGCTGGCAGCATCCATCGCTTTGAGTTCTTCGGGCGTCACATTCATCATGCGCATGCGTGATGAGTGAAAGGTAAAGCGGTCTTCGGGGGTCTGTGCCATACGAGCATGTAGCATCGCTGGGATTTCTGTTTCCATCGTGGTGTTGGAACTGGGTACGATTTGACCGATACGGTAAGTTTTCATGTGTCTCCGCCTTTATAAAATAAGCTGATATAACCAATAGATACTACGTAGTGTAGGATACGCATCGTCCTGCGTAAAACAATGATTGAGCATGCCGTCATCACATTTTGCGATGGTGGCCCAGTACTACGGTTTATTATTGATAAAGCCTTTAAAAATCGTCAACGTAATGATTTTTAGGTCTAACCACAACGACCAGTTGTTGATATACCAAAGATCAAATTCCACGCGGCGCTGCATTTTTTCGATGGTATCCGTTTCACCGCGTAGCCCATTGACCTGCGCCCAACCGGTGATACCCGGCTTGACCTTATGGCGTTTCATGTAGGACTCGATCTGGTCTTTGTAATGCTCGTTATGTGCCAGCGCGTGCGGCCTAGGGCCGACGATGGACATACGACCTTGTAAAACGTTATAGAACTGGGGCAGCTCATCTAAACTGGTCTTGCGTAAAAACGCCCCCAAACGGGTGATTCTTGGGTCATTGGCACTGGCTTGGGTGACTTCGCCATTTTTCTCATTATGCACCTCCATGGACCTAAACTTATAGACCTTGAATGATTTGCCATTAAAACCAGTGCGATGCTGTTTGAACAAGGCTGGCCCCGGTGACGTGAGCTTGATAGAGACATAAATCAGGGCGCAGACGGGCAGAATTAACAGCCCAATCAGACTACCTAAGACTAAATCCTCGGCTCGTTTTAGCCAACGGCTGCTACCGTCCATCGGGCTGCAGCTAATATCAATCGAATACATACCCGCAATTTGATTGATACGATGATTCAGCAAAGACAAATCCGATAAATCAGGAATAAAACGTATTTCTGCGGTTTGATGGCGTAGCACATGCAACACCTCTTTGATTTTGTCGCCTTCAGACAAGGGCAAGCAAATCCAAACCTCGTGGGGGGTAAGCGCGGATACCGTCTGTGAAAGCGCCACTAAAAAATGGGCATCATCTGAAATAGGCACAGCAGTGCGAATGGAATAACCATGTGTGGGCAGGGTGTCTTGTTGTTGGAAAATACTGTGTTGCCCAGACTTGTCATAGATCACCACCACGTTTTTTTGGTTTTTACCCTTGGCCCGAAAATGGGAAAGCAAGGTAAACACCAACAACCTAAAACTAATGACACTAATCAGACCAAACAAAACCGTATAGGCCATCCAATAGCGTGAAAAATAATGGGCCAGCTTAGCGGCGATCGCAATCACGGCTAATACAAACAGCGCCCCAACCCAAGCCCACATGACCCGGCCTAAAGGACGAATAAGCGCCTGACCTCGCCACGAGCTATAGCTTTGCGTAGCGGCTTGGCACAGAATGATCGTAAGACTAAAAATCAATGTGGCTAACAAATACCACTCGCTCATTTCCCAGTGATCAAAGCGTAGCCAATAGGCCATATGCCCTGCCATAGATAACAAGGCAAAATCCACTACACCAGCAGCAAATGCCACCGGATAACGCTCAGCAAAAATCGTAGGAGGAGTATGAATCTGATTACTCAAGGTAGTCTTCCCAGCCCTCTGGATCAGGTTGATAGGGGTTATAGCGAGTCAATAGTTTTTCGTACTCGGCTAATACCAGTTCCCAAGTGAATTGCTCCGCATGGCGTAAACGCGCCGCTTTTTTCATCGCTAAGGCGTGGTCTGGGTGATCTAACAGGTCTGTAAACTGTGCCGCGCAGCTGGCAGAGTCAGAAAAGTAAACGGCGGCATCCGCACCAGCCACCCAACGGTTAAACGGGTTGTCATGGGCCAGAACAGGATTACCCGCCCCTAACGCCTCGACTAAAGACGGATTCGTGCCACCGACTTGATGACCATGCACGTATAAATAGCTGTGATAACGCAAGACCCTAACCGTAGGCTTGTCGTAAATCGCCCCCAGAAACTTAACTTCGGAACTGGCAGAGGCTAAGACTTGTTGATGATAGGTATTGTTTTCATCAAAATCGCCTAACACCACCAACGTGTGACCACGCGGCTGTTGGCTAAAGCCTTGGACGATTTCTAAAATAGAGTTTTCTGGTTCAGGACGAGCGATCACAGTAGAAAACTTACCGGATTCGAGGCCAAACTCGTGCAAAGGCGCAGTGCTGGAATCGGTAATCACGTCTGCGCCATAGGGGATCATCGTAATGCGTTTTTCGCGGGTACGCGTCGCCAGATGGGCCTTGATGTCGGGGTGATCGGCAATTAAATGCGTACCTGTCCAGCAGGCAATGCGCTCATTGACCCAAAACCAGAGCTTAGCCACCGGCCCCCATTTAGCACGGCGGTACTCAATTCCGTCCATGTTGAATAAATTCGCCTTACCACGTAGGCGCTGTAAAACATTAAATATGGCCGTGTTGTAACCTAAGGTCAGCGCCATGGTGGGCTGTTTTCGTGCATGCAAGGCGGCTTTTAGATCGAAAATAATCGTCCCCAATGCCCCCGTCTGTTTAACAGGAATATGAACGCGGCGCACTCGGCCCCACATGGTTTCGTACATGGTGGTCCGATTCCAGTCCTCTTGGCAATAAACCGTGACGCGCCAGCCTTTTTGAACTAAATACGTGGAAAGGGCTTCGGCAAAGGTTTCAAAACCACCGTGATTAGCGGGTACGCCTCGGGTTCCTAAAATTAATAGTCGTTTATGCATAGCGCGTAGAAAAGAAAAGGTTATAAAAAAAGACGTTTTAGATTTAAACGTAGCTTATGCCAAACCAGAACAGTACGCCCTTTAGGTTGCTGTAATGCCTTGGCGATAGATTGACTGCGTTGAATAATACGTCCAAGTTGGGCTAATTTTTGCCGTTGATAGCCACCATCAAAGGCGTGAGCCGCCTCGACATTATTGCCGTGTTGACGATATAACACGGTTTGTTCATGTAACGGAATAACATAACCATGGTGCGCAACAGCCGCCGCCATCCAATGATCGTGAAAGACCCCGTTTTCAGTGGGAATAGGCAAAATAATGGATTTAGCGGCTCGATTAAACAGGGTGGTACAACCCGTCACCACATTTTGTACCAATAAATCGGTACTGCTTTTTGCCCACGCCGGATCAAGCTTTTGTAATTGCCAAAACGAATGATGCAGCGGCTGCAACTGCGCATCCACCACTGTTAAATCAGAACAAACCAGCAGCGGAGTCGAAGCACCATATTGCTTTTCAGCATCTAAAAGCTGGTCCATTTGGATACGTAATTTATAGGGCATCCAAACATCGTCTTGATCGGCCAGTGCCATATAGTCGGCGGTAGCTGCTTCGATCAATGCTGCAAAATTAGTAGACACGCTGCCTTGACCGCTAGTGCGCTGCAGTAGGTGTATATGACGTTGATTGGGTAGTGCCGTTTGCTGTATTGCCTGAATCAAAGCGACGGTATTATCCGTAGAACCATCGTCTCGAATGATAATGCGAATCATTCCGCTGTAATCTTGATCCAAAATAGATTGGATTTGGGCTTGTATAAATGCCGCCCCATTAAAGGCGGCTAGCAATACATCAATAGCGGGATAAGGCATTGAGTAGATTAAATACGCTCTAAACGGTAGTTGCCATTAAGGACATCTTGCCACCAGGTTTCGTTGTCTAAATACCATTGTACGGTTTTACGTAATCCGGTTTCAAAGGTCTCGGCAGGGGTCCAGCCTAATTCACGTTCGATTTTTGTCGCATCAATGGCATAGCGCACATCGTGTCCGGGGCGATCCGTCACAAAGGTGATCAGATCTGCATACGGTTTTTGGACGCCATCCACCAAACGGGGGCGTAGTTCGTCCAACAAGGCACAGATGGTTTTGACCACATCAATGTTGGCTTTTTCGTTGTGACCACCAATGTTGTAGGTTTCGCCAGGGATGCCCTCGGAGGCGACCTTAACCAACGCACGGGCGTGATCCTCGACGTACAACCAGTCACGAATCTGTTGACCATTGCCATACACCGGCAAAGGTTTGCCCGCCAAAGCACTAAGAATCATGTGCGGGATGAGTTTTTCGGGGAAATGATAGGGCCCGTAGTTGTTGGAACAGTTAGTGACCAAAATGGGCAAGCCATAGGTACGGTGCCAAGCGCGGACTAAATGATCGGAGCTGGCCTTGGATGCCGAATAAGGGGAACTCGGTGCATACGGCGTGGTTTCGGTAAATAACTCGTCCGTACCGTCCAAGTCGCCATACACCTCATCGGTGGAAATGTGATGGAAACGAAATGCGTCTTTTTCGTTATTTGGTAAATCATTCCAATATAAACGCGCCGCCTCTAATAATTGGTAGGTGCCGACAATATTGGTTTGTATAAATTCCCCAGGGCCGGTAATAGAACGATCCACATGCGATTCGGCCGCCAAGTGCATCACAGTCGTGGGCTTAAACTCAGCGAAAATGGCTTTTAATGCCTCGGCATCGCAAATATCATGGTGATAAAAATGGTAACGATCCGATTGAGCCGCATCACCCAAAGAGGCTAAATTACCCGCGTAGCTTAATTTATCTAGATTTGCTACGGTGTGGGTCGTATCTGTAATCAGATGACGAATAACGGCAGAGCCAATAAATCCGGCACCGCCGGTAACAAGAATACGCATAGATTTCTCAAAAGAATTAAGATACAAATAAGCCAATAGGGCTAAAGCCTATATGATATAATCGTTCGCTTTCAGCACCAAGACTGTTACCACATTTATCGAGTTTTTACGCAGCCCTTGCTGCGTTGTCTTTTAGGTCAACCATGAAGCCTACCAACCGCACCGAGCTTGGCCAAGCCATCCATCAGTTTAGAAAAACCTTTTATAGTTTGACTGCCTTTAGCTGCGTAATCAACTTATTAGGGCTCACACCGGCTCTATTTATGTTGCAAGTCTATGACCGGGTTCTCAGCAGTCGTAATGAAACCACATTGTTAATGTTGGTGTTATTGGTAGGGGGCTTGTACTTAATTTCCGCCTTACTGGAGTTTGCGCGCTCCAGAGTACTAATTCGAGTGGGAAATAAGCTGGACATGACCTTAAATCAACGGGTGTTTACCGCCTCTTTTGAGCGTAATTTACGCCAGTCAGGCGGGAACCCTTCTCAGGCACTCAATGACTTGATCACGGTGCGTCAGTTTATGACCGGTAACTCGTTGTTTGCCTTTATTGATACCCCTTGGACACCCATCTATATGGGGGTGGCGTTTTTAATCCACCCCATTTTAGGTTTTGTGATGCTGGGCGGCTCCATTGTGCTCATCGTGCTGGCTTACTTCAATAGCGTCAGCACACAAAAACCTTTAGCTGATGCGAACCGGGCCTCAGTGGCCTCCTCGCATTTTGCGGATAATCACTTACGTAATGCCGAGGTCATTGAGTCCATGGGGATGTTGCCTGGCTTACGGATGCGCTGGTTAAAAATGCACGCCCACGTATTAAGCTTGCAAACCCTCGCCTCCGACCGTAGCGCGCGCTTTACCGGGGCCACTCGCTTTATTCGCATGTACTTGCAGTCCTTGATCTTGGCTGCCGGTGCGGTATTGGTGTTAACCGGTGATATCACACCGGGCATGATGATTGTGTGCTCGTTGCTCATGGGCAAGGCGTTGGCCCCTGTTGAGCAGGTGATCGGGGCGTGGAAACACATGATTGCGGCGCGTGAATCCTACAAACGTTTAGATGAATTACTAGAAAGCGCTCCTCAGCGTGGCGAAACCCTGTCCTTGCCCGCTCCCAAAGGTCATGTATTGGTCGAAAACCTGATCGCAGGCGCCCCAGGGCAACCAGCCCCTATTTTGCGTGGGGTCAGCTTTGAGGCGCAACCTGGCGAGGTGGTTGGGGTGATTGGGCCATCGGCCTCGGGCAAATCCACCTTAGCCCGACTTTTGGTCGGGGTCTGGGGCGCGCGTGCAGGCAGTGTACGTCTGGACGGTGCGGACATTTATCTTTGGAACAAAGATGAACTCGGCCCACATTTGGGTTATTTGCCACAGGATATTGAGCTATTCGACGGCACCATTGCAGAAAATATCTGCCGTTTTGCCGAACCAGATTCAGAGAAAATCATCCAAGCCGCGCAACGCGCCGGCGTACACGAAATGATTTTGCGTTTACCCAAAGGCTACGACACGCCATTGGGTAGCGGCGGGGGTGTGTCGCTATCGGGTGGTCAAAAACAACGTCTTGGTTTGGCCCGTGCGATGTACGGCAACCCGGCCATGGTGGTATTGGACGAGCCAAACTCAAACCTCGATGATGTGGGCGAACGCGCCTTGGTAGCGGCCATCAATGATTTAAAACAACGCGGCACCACGGTGTTTCTCATCACCCACCGCATGAATATTTTGCAAGTGGTGGATAAATTGCTGGTGATGCGCGAAGGCAGTGTTGCCATGTACGGTCCCCGTCAACAGGTATTGACGGCCTTACAGCAACAACAAGCCCCTGCGGTAAAAAAATCCAATCCAAACGCGTTGAACTGATCTCAAGGGTATAGATATGTTGAAATGGTTAAAAAGTAAATTTGCTACCCCCGAGATTCCAGAGGAAGTCGATGCCGTGGACACGAACCTACGCTCGCCGTTGCGCGTGGGTTTGTTCGTCTTATGGGTAGGGTTTGGTGGTTTTGTGTTGTGGGCGGCCTTTGCGCCCTTAGACGGTGGGATTACCGCCGAAGCGCAGGTCGAGGTGTACGGACACCGCAAAGTGGTGCAGCACCTAGAGGGCGGTACCATCGAACAGATTTTAGTGCGCGAGGGTGATTATGTAGAGGTAGGACAACCGTTGGTGCAGCTGAACCGCACCCGTGCCGTGGCCGAACAATCCGTGGTCAGCACCCAGTACATCATGGCCAAAACCACCGAGGCACGCTTAGTAGCCGAACGGGATGGCGCCGAACAGATTCAATATGCGCCCGAATTGTTGGGGGCGTTTGGTCAGGATCCCCGCTTTTTAGAGGCCAAACGGATTCAAGAACAACTGTTTGACACCCGCCGCAAAGCCCTCAATGGTGAAATTGAAATCCTCAAAGAAAACCTGCGTGGTGCTGAACAACAGCTCACCGGACTAGAACAAGTACAAAAAAACCGTCGCTCACAAGTTGGCTTTATTCAAAAACAACTGGTGGGCATCCGCGACCTAGCCAAAGACGGCTATGTGCCGCGTAACCGTATGCTGGAACTCGAACGCGAGGGGGCACAGCTCCAAGCCGCGTTGTCTAATGATTTGGTCGAGGCAGGACGGGCGCGTAATCAAATTGCAGAACTAAAACTGCGTATTTTGCAGCGCGAACAAGAATTCCAAAGCGAAGTGCAGTCGATGCTCTCTGAAATCCAAAAAGAGGCCACCGCGCAGTGGGAGCGCCTAGAGGCGCTGAATTACACCGTGCGTGAAACGGAAATCCGTGCGCCCATTTCCGGCTATGTGCAAAATGTCACCGTACACACCGAAGGTGGGGTGATTGGTCCAGGCACACAGCTGATGGAGGTGATCCCCAAAGACGAACGCTTTATTATTCAGGCCCATGTGCCGGTACAAAGCGTTGACCGCTTAGACGTTGGTCTACCCGTAGACATCACCTTTCCGGCCTTTAACCACGCCCGCACGCCTAATATCCCTGGCGAGGTCTTAACCGTTTCTGCTGACCGTTTGGTCGACGAAAAAACCGGACAGCCGTATTATTTAGCTCAGGTGGCGGTCACGGACGAGGGCATGGAAAAGCTGCGTTTCAATCAAATTCGCCCAGGTATGCCGGCGGCAGTGTTGATTAAAACCGGCGAACGCACCTTATTAAGCTACATCATTAAACCGTTTAAAGATCGTCTTGATAAATCGTTTACCGAAGAATAAAGGAAAAGCCATGCGGCGTACTGCGATCCAACTCTTACTCTTGATGATGTTAGGGACGCCGTTGGCGCAGGCCAATCCCATCAGCCTCTTTACGGCGTGGCAGGCGGCCCGCCAACAAGATCCTAACTTGTTAGCGGCCAAGGCTGAACGTGAAGCGGGGCAATCCGAACGAGCCATTGGCCGTGCCGGGCTCTTGCCCCAGATCAGTGGTTCCTTGGGGCGTAGCCGTATGCGGGGGGATTTAGACACCCCCAACGCGCGCGGCGACATGATTCGTCAGGACCTGTCTTATACCTCAAAGACCAGCGAGCTCTCTTTGCAGCAAACGGTGTTTGACTGGGAAAAAATCACCGCCTTCCGTCAAGGCCATGCTAAAGCCGACCATGCCTTAGCGGTCTTTGATACCCAAGCTAACGAGATTTCAGAACGCTTAATCAACCGCTATTTTCAGGTGTTGCTGACCCAGCAAAACGTGCTGCTGGCGCACAATCATTTGCAATCAGCGGACAAGCACATCCGCATTGCGCAGCGTTACTTTGATCTGGGCGAGGGCACCATCACCGCGGTACACGAGGCCCAGTCCCGACGGGATATGGCTAATGCCCGTTGGTTGGTGGCCAAAGACAGTTTAGTGGTGGCCAGACGCGAACTACAAGAAATGACGGGCTTGGACCCACAGCAGATCTATCCCCTGCGCCCACAAATTCAACCCGTGGCGATAGAGCCCGCCGATTTACAAGCTTGGATGGCTTTGGCCATGCAGCGCAAT
The DNA here is from genome assembly GCF_947630565.1 of uncultured Paenalcaligenes sp. NCBI lineage: Bacteria > Pseudomonadati > Pseudomonadota > Betaproteobacteria > Burkholderiales > Alcaligenaceae > Paenalcaligenes > uncultured Paenalcaligenes sp. The sequence goes on along the minus strand of NZ_CANRIC010000017.1, from coordinate 13,149 downwards.
GCGCAGATTCGTGCCGCTGCCCAAGACCTACGCGTTAATGCGCTAGAAATACAACGCGCCTTTAGTGGTCATTTGCCATCTCTAACGCTGGTGGCGAACCTGCGTAAAACCGAGGGCGAATCCATTTCCAGCCGAGATGAAAAGAACTCCACCCGTTCGCTGGGTTATCAGGTGAATGTGCCGATCTTTTCCGGCGGAGAAACCCACGCACGGGTACAGCAGGCACAACATCATCGGGATCGTAGCCAACATCTGATGGACGCCGCACGCGAAGAAATCGCGGTAGAGGTGACCAAACAGTATCAAGGGGTGGTCAGTGGTGCCGAACATATTAAGGCGCTACAGCGTGCCGTGGAATCCAGCCAATTAGCCGTGACCGCCTCTGAGCGCGGCTACCAAGGCGGCACGCACGGTATCCGTGATATCTTGGATGCCCAAGAGCGCTTATACCAAGCCCAGTTAGATTTAACCCAAACACGCCTTGAATACGTGATGGCGCGCCTAAAACTCGCCGCAGTGGCAGATGGGTTAGATGGACGCCTCATCGACGAAACCACGCAGCTATTTTTTAGCCAAGAGGCGATTGGTCTGTGATGTATCTTAGTCAGCAGGCTATCAGTTTTTGAATCACTGCCCCTTCCAAAAGTCATAGCCTGTGATAAAAGAATGCGTGTGACCTATCCACAGCACCCTCGTTGCTTCGCTTGCTGATAGGCGTAGACACAGAATACAGCCCAATAAAAAACGCCCTTTAATGGGCGTTTTTTTTATCAACATTTAAATGCGGGATAGACGTTGGGCCTGAACTATTTAAGCAAACCCAAAAGTTGGCAAAATATCCACTGTTTGGATCGTTTTGCCAACCGGTCTTTTATCACAGCCTACTTTAGAGACGCCGCGTAGTCCTTGAATGACATCGCCGCCGCGTCTTTGGCTGAAAGCGTAGGCTCGCCCTCGAAGGGCCATTCGATGCCAATATCGGGATCATCCCAGCGGATCGCTGCCTCGAACTGCGGGGCATAATAGTTTGTGGTTTTGTAGAGGAACTCGGCGGTGTCAGAAAGCACCACAAAACCATGCGCAAAGCCCTCGGGCACCCAAAGCTGGTGCTTGTTTTCGGCGGACAGATGCGTGCCTACCCATTGACCAAAGGTAGGGGAATCACGACGCACGTCCACGGCCACGTCAAAGACCTCGCCCTGAACCACACGCACTAGCTTGCCCTGCGGCTGTTGCGTCTGAAAATGCAAACCGCGTAGAACGTGTTTGATGGACTTAGAGTGGTTGTCTTGGACAAATTCAACCGAACGACCAATGGCTTGCTCGAATTGACGATGATTGAAGCTCTCGAAAAAGAACCCGCGCTCATCACCAAATACCTTGGGCTCAATTAAGACCACCTCTGGGATACATAATGGGGTAGCGATCATTTAAGTAAACCTAGTAAATACTGACCATAGCCATTTTTAGCCAATGGGGTCGCCAAACGATTTAATTGCTCGGCATCAATCCAACCCTGCCTAAAGGCGATTTCCTCTGGACAGGCCACCTTTAGACCTTGGCGGCTTTCAATCGTGGCAATAAACTGACTGGCATCTAATAGCGAATCATGGGTTCCGGTGTCTAACCAGGCATAACCACGCCCCATGATCTCTACGTGTAGCTGGTCTTGAGCTAAATACAGTTTGTTTAGATCGGTGATTTCAAGCTCGCCACGGGGTGAGGGTTTTAAATCACGCACTAAATCAACGGCTTGATTATCGTAAAAATACAAACCCGTCACTGCATAATTAGACTTGGGGTCTGCCGGTTTTTCTTCTAGGGATAGCACTTTGCCCTGATGATCGAACTCCGCCACGCCGTAGCGTTCGGGGTCATGCACATGGTAGGCAAAGACCGTTGCACCCTGCGGACGCAAACAAGCGTTGTCCAACAGTTTGTGCAGATCGTGGCCATAGAAAATGTTGTCACCCAACACCAAGGCGGATGGGTTATTACCCACAAAATCCGCGCCAATGGTATAGGCCTGAGCCAACCCATCTGGGCTAGGTTGTACGGCATAGGACAGATTTAAGCCCCACTGTGAACCATCGCCCAGCAGTTGCTCAAAACGAGGCGTATCCTGCGGGGTGGAAATAATCAAAATATCGCGTATGCCACCTAACATCAACGTAGACAACGGGTAGTAAATCATCGGTTTGTCGTAAACCGGCAGTAATTGTTTGCTGATAGCTAGGGTGGCAGGGTGTAAACGTGTTCCCGAACCCCCTGCTAAAATAATCCCTTTATGACTCATTGTTTTTCTCTTGGTTAGTAGATAGTTAAATCTGGGCGAATTTGGCTAATTGTGCCACAGCACGGCGCACATGGGTTTGCCAATGCGGCAGGCGCACATCCAGCTTTTCTTGTAAAAGACTACAGTCCAAATGCGAAAAAGCCGGGCGTGTGGCCGGTGTGGGGTAATCTTTAGAGGGGATGGCTAACACCTGTTCCGGAGTGACGGTAGGATTCATCCCATTGGCAACCATTTGTTGCACGATATAGCGCGCAAAACCGTGCCAGCTGGTTTGCCCGGAGGCAGCTAAATGGTACAGCCCAGAGGGCATGTGATCATGTTGATGCGCCCAAATAGAAAGCGCCGTTAAATCTGCAATCAGTTCGGCAGAGGTGGGGGCACCAAGCTGGTCATCGACCACGGTTAATTGTTCGCGCTGCATGGCTAAACGCATCATGGTGCGTAAAAAATTATTGCCATGCCCCGCAAACACCCAGCTGGTTCTAAAAATCAGGTGTTGGCAACCACTGTGACGCAAAGCGATTTCGCCATCAAGCTTAGACTGCCCATAGACGTTTTGTGGATTGGTGGCGTCTTGTTCAGTATAGGGCGTGCTTTTTGTCCCATCAAACACGTAATCAGTCGAATAATGCACAACCAGCGCATTGGTCTGATAGGCAAAATGACTAATGGTTTCAACGGCTTCGGCGTTGATGCGCTGGGCAGTGGCTTGATCGGTTTCGGCCTTATCCACCGCGGTGTAGGCCGCCGCGTTGACAATAATAGTGGGCTTTATTTTTTCTAAGGTGCTGCGTAAAGCCCCTAATTGATTTAAGTCTGCCTGATCGCGCCCCAAGGCCGTGACCTGTCCCGAGGCCGACAAACTACGCTGTAACTCGGTCCCTACCTGCCCATCTTTACCTAAGATTAAAACGTGTTGCATGGCTGCTGTCTCTATGAGTTATATCGAATAAGAAGAATGATCGCCATATTGTAGCGTGTGGCCCTATTTTTTAGTGATTGCGGTAGGTGCAATGGTATGATGCATCTTTTGGTCTTGCTTAGCTGCAGTAACAACTCTGTATGAAAATGTCACCCTTATTCTCTTTGCACTGCTTATCTCGCTGGGCGCGGCTGATGGCGTGTGCATGCCTCCTTTGGGGGCAGGCGGCGGTCGCACAAACGGATCAAATCAATCACCCACGCAATCAGCCCGAACCCTACGCCCTAGACCTCTATGCAGTCTGGCAGCTGGCTTTTACTCACGATGCAAATTACAAGGCCGCTATTAGCCAGTTTGGTGCGTCTCAGGCCCAAAAAAACATCAGCCGCGCTGGACTATTACCGCAGATATCGGGGTCGTACAGTGACCGTCGCGTCAAAGGCTGGAGAGAGCGACCGGGCTTTTTTGGGGGCGTGCAGCGTTCTGATTTGCGCTATGACTCGACCAATCTGCATGTGCAGCTACGTCAGCCTCTTTTGAACTACCCACGCTGGGCAGAATACCAACGCGGTATCGCAGTGGCAGAGCAAGGCCACGCCCAATTAGCCATCGCCCAGCAAAAAAACAGCCTACAGGTAGCACAAAACTATTTTAATGTGCTGTTGGCACGGGTAGATTTAGACGAGCAACAGCAACGGGTGCATTACCTAGAACAACGCGTTACGGCCTTTGAACGTCTGCGCATCAAAGACAACGCCACAGAGGTCGATTTGGTCGAAACCCAAGCCCGACTTGCCATTGCACAGGCGGAATGGTTGCGCGCCCAAGACCAGCTACGTACTGCCGCACGACAACTGCAAGCGCAGATAGGCATTAGACCCGAATGGATTAAACAACTGGATGACCGCGTGACGGCAACCCCGTTGACAGTGGATTTAGGGCAGCTTCAAGACCGAGCTCGCCAACATAACCGCGAAATACAGGCGGCTAAACAACAGGTCGCCATTGCCAAAGCCCGCTTAGAAAATGCACGCAGCCAATATTTTCCAGCTTTGGATTTGGTCGCCACCGCAGGCAAAGGCGACAGCGAAGACCTAACCACACTAAGCCAGCGCACCAACACCTTTACCATTGGTTTGCAGCTGCAAATCCCCCTGTTTGCGGGGGGGTACACCACCGCCATCACCACACAGGGGCGCTATCAATTACAACAAGCCGAACACCTGTATCAACGCGCGCTAGGGCAGGTGGACACAGAGGTCGCCAGACTCTACCATCAGTACCAAAGTGGTATTGAGCAGGTCGCCGCCCAAAAACAAGCCATGAAATCCAGCCAAATTAGTCTGGATTCCGTAGAAAAAAGCTTTAGTGTGGGGGCAGCCTCTAATTTAGACGTCTTAGATGCCAAAGATCAGCTGTCTGAAACCCGCTACGAATACCACAAAGCCCAACTGACCGTCTTGCAAAGCCGCCTTGAATTAGCGGCGATGGTGGGCGATGCCTTGCATCAGCCCGTACAACAGATGTCAGAGCGGTTTTTTGGCTCTGGGGCTTCTGTTGTAGGGCTGGAACTATCAAGCCTTTGGTCTATGTAGCTCAATGTTTTGCATGGGGACACCAACCAGCCCATGAATGCTATTTTGGGTATGAGAGCTAAACACCACCGCATCATGAATCCAATGGTGTTGCTCGTGATCGGCTTGTGTGCCGTTTGCAATAGCGACCGCAATGGTGTAATTGCCAGGGGGCAAAATGGGCATAATAAACTCAAAGCAGGCACTCAGCCTTTCGCCAGTACGTAGCGCGACAGGGTTGTCGGCATAGCTTAAATAACTGTTGTCCCCAAAGAGTTCTTGTCCCAGTCGGTCTTTAACGTAAAAACCAATAATAGGGCGATCCAACGGTTTGAGTGCTTTTACCTCGATGCGTAAACGCACTTTTTCCATTCCTACAATCCAGCTCAGCGCCTGATCGGCTTGATTGGTAAAATGGACATCAATGATCTCTGCCCCACCCTGACCAAAGCCCGCCTGTTGGGGGTCAAACGCAAACACCTCTAATTCCGTGCGCAAATGGCTGTTTTGAATTAGCTCATGGCGTTGGTCTACCCACTCGGTCGGACTGGCGTAGTCGGTTAATATCACCGCAGAGGATTCGTCAGTGTCTGGTTCTGCGTCTGCTTTTGGGTCGGAGGCGATGTTTTCATTAAAAAGCATCGCCAGATATTCTTCGCAAACCGGCTTGGCATCACCCACCGCACGCATCTCGCCCTGATGTAGCCAGACTGCGCGATCACACAAGTTAGTCACTGCCGCACTATCATGGCTGACGAATAAAATCGTGCCGGTTTTTTTAAATTCGCGTAAAAAACGCATGCACTTTTGCGTAAACAGCGCATCGCCTACAGCAAGGGCTTCGTCAATAATTAAAATGTCTGCATTCACGTGCGCAATAATGGCAAAAGCCAAGCGCACATACATGCCAGACGAATAGGTTTTAACGGGCTGATCAATAAATTCGCCGATTTCAGCAAAAGCCAAAATCGCATCTAAACGAGCGTCAATCTCTTGACGTGACAACCCCATAATCGCGCCATTTAAATAGACGTTTTCACGACCAGAGAACTCGGGATTAAAGCCCGCCCCTAATTCCAGTAACGCCGCTACGCGACCTGTTACGGTGATCTGTCCAGAACTCGGGCGCAAGGTACCGCAAATCATCTGTAATAGGGTGGATTTGCCTGATCCATTACGCCCAATAATGCCGACGGTTTCGCCACGTTGTACTGTAAAGGACACGTTGCGTAATGCATCAAAGGTTTTACCCCGTGATTTTTTAGGAAAGAGCGCCTGCCATAGCCGGTCTTGGGGGCGTTGAAACATCAGAAACTGTTTACTGACGTCATTGACAACAATAGCGGGTTGGACGGAGTTAGAGCACATCAGCAAATCCTCCACGCATTTTCTTAAAGGCCCATGCCCCGATTACAACCATCACCGTTGCCCCTACGCTATAGATGGCTAATAGCCCCCAGTCGGGCACACCGCCATCCAACAGTACCGCACGTAGCTGTTCAATAATGAGAGTCAGCGGGTTCAACATGAAAATATTTTGTAAATGGTTGGGCAGCATGCTGGCTGGGTAAAAAACGGGTGATAAAAATAATAAGATCGTGGTAATCAAGCCCATCACTTGATTAATGTCACGAAAATAAACGCCTAAACCACTTAACAAAAAGCTAATGCCTATCAACCACACGATATAAGGCAGCACAATAAAAGGCGTATACAGCAAACCCATGAAAGGAATGGATTGTTTAACCACCATATAAAAGATAACTAAAACACTTAAGCTAATCAGAAAATGAAATAATGCGCTAATAAGCGTCACAAGTGGTAATAAATGCAAAGGAAATACCACGCGTTTGACATAGCTACTGTTATTTAGCATCAATGTGGGAGACCGATTTAAACACTCTGCCGCCAGACCATGTACTGTTAGCCCGACAAATAGCTGCAAGGCATACTCAATAGGGCCACCGTCTTGTCCCCAGCGGGCCTGGAAAATTCCACTAAACACCGAGGTATAGATCCCCAGCATTAACAGCGGGGTAATTAACGCCCACAGCAGCCCAGCGGATGAGCCTTTATAGCGGCTTGTAATATCGCGCCACGCAAATGTGGTTAATAAGTGCCGCTGCTGCCACAAGGAATAAAAAGCCGACATAGATGCAGTCCAAAAAAAGCAAACGATCCATAGTGTAATGAGCCTTGAACGGATTGGCTAGATATCAAATCATCATAGAGAAAGAAATGGTTTGTTGCATATATACTACATGCTAATATAAGCAAAGAGAGTTAACGATCACATTTATAGCTTTCTGAAATTCAGTAGGCTATGGTGGTTAAGTAAAGAATTATCGAGAATTATGGGGTGATTTTATTGACACGTCCCTATGCTCTCGCTTATTCTTACGGCATGTTACTGTGGCTGGTCGCCAACGACGCGCGTCCATTTGGCCCAGTCCTAACATAACCATCGATGGGTATATCCCGTAACATATAGGAAGAAAGTCAAAATGGCTAATATTTACACAGACATCAAACTGTTCGACGCCGAATACTACTTGGCAAACAACCCTGACGTTGCTGCTGCAATCGAAGGCACAGACATCACAGCCCAAGACCATTACTTTTTGCACGGTGCTGCAGAAAATCGCGCTCCTAATGCATGGTTTAATGCCGCTGAATACAAGGCTCAAAACCCAGATTTGGCTGATGTAGATGCCAACCTACTATTGGCTCACTTTGCACTACACGGCATGGCCGAAGACCGCGCCCCTAACGCTGCTACTGCTGGCGAAGATGGCAAAATCAAGTCTGAACTACTTGCTGATTACGTAAATGCCGAAGGCAACGAAGACGTAAAAGACGTTATCGCTGATATGACAGGTACTGCTGTAGGTGCGGAATTAACCGCCGAGCAAGCCGCTATCGCTGCCCAGCACTTCTTTAATTACGGTATCAACGAAGACCGTAAAGGCGGTCTCGCTGATGTAATCGCCGAAGGCGAAGGTTCCGAGGGTGAAGGGCTCACTGAGACTTTCACGCTCACTAATGGTACCGACGTTGCCACCGCCAACGTGTTCAACTCGGGTCTGGTTTACGTTCCTGGCGGCAATGACCGCGTCAATGCGCTGCAAGACGAGGACGTGCTGACGGGTATCGCAGGTCGCACCGACAACACCCTCAACGTCACGCTCGGCAACCCGAACGACAACGGTCAGACGACCATTACGCCGTATCTGAACAACATTCAGGACATCAACATCGACTGGACGGGTACGACCGCCGCGCTTGACCTGCGTAATGCCGATGCAACGCAGTCGATCAACATCCAGCGCGTGACGTCTGACGCCACGACTGCTGCTGTCAACAACATTGGCACCCCTGCTGCCACGCTGCGCGTTGCAAACACCGCGTCCGATGACGTCAATGTGACCTTCCAGTACAAGACGGGCGTCCTGAACGGCGCAGCCGACGTCGCTGCTCTGGAACTGAATGATGTGCTGGCAAACGCGGTCACCCAAACCAGCCGCGCCAACCTGGAAGGTTTTGAAACTGTCAATCTGACCGTGGCGAACGGTGTTGATATCAACGCCCTGTCGGTCAACGACATGGAAAACCTGAACATCACTGGTTCGGGTGATATGACGATCGTCAACCTGATTGCAACCGCCAACGAATACGATTTGTTCGCTGCCGGTGGTATCGCCAATCCGGGCTCGATCGGTCTGCGTACCGTTAATGCTGCTGACTTCACTGGCAACCTGAACGTCAACGTGTCGGCTGCACTGGGTGGTTTCGTCGATCCGACCAACTCCGGTGCCCAGGCGCACACCGTCATTACTGGCGGTTCGGGTAACGACAAGTTCTGGACGAACGCCGGTGTCGCCGCGACCTCCGCGACCAACCGCGACCAGATCGACGGCGGTGCCGGTTCCAACACCCTGGTCGTCGTCGGCGGCAACATCGCCGGCAACGCTGCCATCACCAACATTCAGGCACTCGAACTGCGCGATCAAGCCGGCGGTATGACTGTTGATTTTGATGCCTTTGATGCAAGCCTGGCTTCTGTTCTGCTGCGCGATGAAAGTGCTGGTGCTACCACCTTCACGCTGAATGATCTGGGTGCTGACCTGGCGTCGAGTGGCAATATCGTTCTGCATCATGGTATTACCGGTCACGGTGCTCAAACCGTTGCGGTCAACCTGAAAGCTGACACGGCCAACGACACCGTTGCCATTACCGTCGAAAACGACCGCAACACCGGTACGACCTTCGACTACACCATCGACGCCGATGTGCCGACCCCGGCGGGCAAGGTGGATGCCGACCAGGGTGTTGAGAACGTCACCATCAACGACAACGACACCGAAACCAACGTGGTCACCCTGACCTCGGCTGCTGAGCACAAGGGCACTGTGACCCTGACCGGTGGCGTGGCTGGTCAGAGCTACACTGTTGCTTCGACGCTTGTTGCCAAGACGGTGGATGCTGCTGCACAGAAGAGCAACCTGGTGCTGACTGTTGGTGTGGAAGATCAGGCCATCAAACTGGGCTCTGGCGATGACCTCCTGACCTTCGACGGTCTGGACACCTTCAACGGTAGCGATGCCATCACCGACGTCGGTGGTACCGACACCGTGCGTGCAGCCTTCTCGAAGGACGTGACCGGCACCCCGGAACTGGCAGGCATCGAAAACCTGCACATCGTTGCGACCGCCAATGCCGCACTGGATCTGGCCAAGGGTACCGACCTGACCCAGTTGGTGCTGATGTCCAACGAAGCCGTTAATGAGGACGGCGAAGTCTTCTCGACGGGTATCGCACTGGGTCAAGTCAATCTGACCGACGTCATCACCCTGAAGAACACCAAGCTGTCCGAAGTGAATTTCTTCGGTGATGAAGATAACAATGTCCAGAATACTCAGAACTTCAACGGTCTGACTCTGGAAAACAACACAGGTGATGCCGTTGCTGTCAAGATTGGTGCTCCGCTGACCAACCTGGACGGTGGCGCTGCCAACGACGGTATCGCGACCTACAACCTCGGTCAGCTCACCACCCACGGTGTGAAGGATCTGAGCATCGTTGTCAGCAACGAAATTGCCAACAACGGCACGACGACCACCATCGCTAACATTTGGGACCGCGACCTGGTCAACCTGACCCTGACCGCCACGGGCAATGTGGATGTGGGCACGGTCACCGGCAATACCGTCAACAGCAACATCAAGACGGTCAATGCCTCGGCTGTGGGTGGCACCACCACCGCGACCGTCAAGGCGCTGGGTGATTCCGCTGTGGTGACCCTGGCAGGTGGTGATGACGTCTTTAACGCACTGGGTTCTGCCGGTAACAACGTGACCATCCAGGCTGGTGAAGGTAACAACACCATCACTGGTACCGCACAGTCTGATTACATCTACTCGGGTGCTGGTCGCGACGTGATCGATGCCAACCGTGGCAACAACACGGTCAAGTCGGGCGCTGGCGACGATACCGTATCTGCCCTGAACGGCAGCAACACGGTCGACCTGGGTTCCGGTAAGGCTGACAAGGTGACCTTCAACTACGATACCGTCGGTCAGCAGAACTTGGCGACTAACGTCGTTGCGGGCTCCGGTACCAGTGCGTCCATCAACTTTGATAACAACAATGACGGCACCGTTGATACGGTGTTCGGTTTTGCTGTGGGTGATGGCGCTGAAGCCTCCATTAAGTTCACCGGTATCACCTTCGATGCAACTGCTTCGACCCTGAACGGTCGTAGCGCTTTCGAGCAGACGGCTGCTACTGCAATTACTGCCGGTACTACTGCTGGCGTTGAAGGTGCACAGTCGAACCTGATCGTTCTGACCGGTGCAACTGATCAAACCGGCGCAATTACCGGTGGCAGCGCAGCCGATGTGGTGCTGGACTTCCGTACCACTGGTGCCGGTGCAACGGGTTACACGGTTAACACCGGCGCGGGTAACGACGCGATCGTAATCTCCCAAGTGAGCGATGGTAACCACGTTATTAATGCGGGTACGGGGGCTGACCGTGTGGTTCTGAGTGCCGTCAGCGGTGTCGATACCGTGGTGTTGGCGGAAGGTGACAGCACGGCCGCTGCTTGGGACGTCATCACCAACTTCGAGACGAGTGTCGACAAGCTCGATCTGTCCAGCTTCACGCTTGGTTCGGCTGCCAATCTGACCTCGACGGCTTGGGCTGATCTGGACGGCGATGCTCAGGCAGAAGTTGTTGCCGTTGCGGCTACCGGTGAAGTGACTATCGGCCTGTCCGGCGGCGGTAACGCAGTGATCGGCAAGGACGTATCGGTTGACAGCGTGATTAGCTACCTGGCTGCCAACTCGACCACGGTCAACGACACTTTCTTCTTCACGTACGACAGCAATGGCAGCGATGCCATCGATGCGGCTGACAACGTTGTCTTCTTCCAGAATCTGGGTACCGATCTGGTGGTTGAACTGGTTGGCTCCGCAACCAACAGCGTTGCAGGCTTTGACGTTACCGCTGACCTGGCTTAAACCGATGCGTAGTTAGGTGGGTGGTTTTCACCCATCTTTCTGCTCTAAACCCCGCCCCTGCAAGGGGGTGGGGTTTTTACTGATAAACGAAGGAAAGAACGCATGAGCAAAGAGTCCAAGAAGTCCGCTATCACCATCGATGGCACGCAGTACGCGCTGGAAGACCTGAGCGCGAATGCCCGCTCCCAGATCGTCAATCTGCGGGTGACCGACCAGGAGATTGCCCGTTTGCAGACCCAGTTGGCCATCGCCCAGACCGCGCGCGCCGCCTACGCCCAGGCACTGTCCGCAGAGCTTCAGTCGGGCGCCCCGCAAAAGGGCAAGCAGAAGTAAGGCCTCGGCCTGTTGGGTTGGAGCACTGCGCCGCGCATCGCGCAGTGGGTAATAGGGAGAGGTAATAGGGGACACCCATTAGCCGGCCGGTGTCAAGCGAGCAAAGCACCCCCCGCGGCGGCGCCAGCCGCCGGCTTTCGATCTCTTCCAAACTCCGTCTGCAGTTGCCGACCGCGCCCGTTTCTTCAAATCATGGCTGCGACGAATCGCGCCAGACACCCATCAGGATCAAGCGAGTGGCGATGATGCTGCCTGTCGCCCTCGGAAAATAGGGGACAGACCACGGTTTCCAGCAATCCGCTGCCCCAAAGCGGAAAATAGGGGACAGACCACGATTTTCTGGCCAAATCCTTTACGTCCATGAAGAACGTTCTGGCTATTCCTGTGCGATACACTGCCTGCATCCTGCCCTTCTCCGTAAGCGGACGGGGAACACACATTGACGAACGGCCGCGGAGCGGCCGTAGTCTTTTAGGCGGAGGCGTCAGGCACCCAGCGGTGAGGCAACAGTTCGTCGATCCGGTTATTCGGATGCGTAGGCAAGCGTGTGAGCACGTCCTTCAGATAGGCATACGGATCGTGCCCGTTCAGCTTCGCCGATTGGATCAGACTCATCACGGCAGCCGCGCGCCGGCCCGCTCGCTGAGAACCTGCAAACATCCAGTTCTTGCGACCGAGGGCAATCGGACGGATCTGGTTCTCGATGTGGTTGTTGTCGATGGGGAGCCGCCCGTCGCCAAGGTAGCGCGTGAGTGCCGCCCAGCGTTTCAAGCTGTAGTCCAGCGCCCGAGCGATGTCTGTGCCATTTGGGACCTTGGTACGGTGTGCTGCCATCCAGGCATGCAAGGCTTCAGCCATGGGACGCGCCTGTTGCTCACGTAGACGCTGCCGCGCTTCGGGCATCAGCTCTGCCGCCTGGGCTTCAATTTCGTAGAGCTGGCCGATGGATTTCAATGCTTGCTCGGCAATCAGGCTTTTGCCTGACTGGTGCAGTTCGAAGAACTTTCGGCGAGCATGCGCCATGCAACCGACTTCGGCCATGCCTAGTTGGAAGCAGGCTTTATAGCCGCTGTAATCATCGCAGACGAGCTCACCGCGCCAATCCCCGAGGAAGGCACGGGCGTGGACCCCGCTGCGTCCTTCGGTAAAGTCGTAGACGACAGCACGTAGCGCCTGGAAGGCGCCGGGGGCATACGCCCAGAGGTAGGCACGGTGCGTTTTCTTGCTGCCCGGTTGCAGGACTTGAACAGGCGTTTCGTCCACCTGCACAACAGGTTCGTTGAGGATGGCCTCGCGTAGTGCATCGACCAGCGGCTGCAAGCGTACCCCACACACGCCCACCCATTCGGCAAGCGTGGAGCGAGGAATCTTGAGGCCCGCGCGCGCAAAAATCTGTTCCTGACGATACAGCGGCAGGTGGTCGGCATATTTCGCAACCAGGACGTGGGCCAACAAACCCGAGGTAGCGATGCCTTTGTCAATGACCTGTGCCGGCATCGGCGC
>NZ_CANRIC010000016.1:0-37907 GCF_947630565.1 uncultured Paenalcaligenes sp. | reverse complement strand
AATGCCCCAAAAGGCTCTGCTCATGGGGCACTCACTCACTCACGCAGTGAAGTACATAAAGTTCACTATATACTCCATTAAGGCTGCTTAATGTAACGAATCACTCAGATTTATGCCTGTTGATTACCTGGATCGTCTTCGTGAAAAGTACAAGCCGTATAAACGGATAGCCCGGTATCACGTACTGCTTTTGAACCACCTAAGTCAGGTAAATCAATAATAGCAGCAGCCTCAACAGTGTTCGCGCCTAAACGTTGCAGCAAGCGTGAGGCGGCAACCATCGTACCACCTGTCGCAATTAAGTCATCTATCAATAATACTCGCTGTCCTGGGCGTACGGAATCAGTATGTATTTCTACAGTAGCATTGCCGTATTCTAAGGAGTAATCCTCAGCAACCGTACGGAAGGGCAGCTTGCCTTTTTTACGTACCGGTATAAAGCCTAAATTGAGTTCGTAAGCTAATACTGAACCAACAATAAAGCCACGCGCATCAACGCCAGCAATCAAGTCTAAACGTTGGTCCATGTACCGGTAAACAAATAAGTCGATCAATACCCGGAATGCGCGAGGATCTTGCAGTACAGGCGTAATATCACGGAAGGTCACCCCTGGGCTTGGCCAGTTAGGTACACTGCGTATGGTTTGACGAATGTAATCGGCGGGATCAGTATGCATAGCAAAAGTAATAACCACAAAAAAGCCCAAGCGCACCATGCGCCTGCGGCATGCCTATCAGTTTACACAATAGCCAAGCAGAACGCCTAGCTAGACCTAAATCAATCGGGGATTAAGTGACCTTTTTGCAATTGGAGCGTCTGATCTACCACACCAGTAGGTAATTCAGCATGTGTCACGATAATTACAGTACGACCTTTGGCTAGATGTTGCAAGTCATTAAACCAAGCATCGGCTGTACTCTTATCTAAACCTGCTGTTGGCTCATCTAAGAGCCAAATAGAGGCTGCTGATAATAAGGTGCGAGCCAAGCTAAGACGTCGTACTTGTCCTGTAGAAAGAGTATTACCGCCCTCTCCTACCCACGCATCTAAACCACCTATGTCTTTTATTTGCTCAGCCAAACGAACTTGAGCCAAGACCTGCCAAAGTTGATCATCTGTAGCGGCTGGATCAGACAATAATAAATTATGTCGTATCGTCCCCATAAAGACCGGTGAATGTTGTGATAGAAGCGAAATACGTTGATATAAGTGAGCTGGCGCTACCGTATCTAAAGAAACCCCTGCATAACTAATCGTACCTGCCGCCAGCGGCTGCACTTGCATAATCGCCATTAACAACGTCGTCTTTCCGGCCCCACTCAGTCCTTTAATCGCAACCCGTTGCCCCTGCTCTAGAGATAAAGATAAGTCCTGTAGAACGGTTTCAGTTTGATAAGCAACAGCGATGGAATCAATCACTAAGCGACCCTCGGACGCTAAAACCGCTGTTTTTTCAGGAGTGCTTGATGTTGTGCCGGAACTGATCGGAGTTAGGGCTTGAATGCGTTGGGCTGCGGCTTGAACAGCACCCAGTCCGGCAGCCCCTCGCATAATAGGGGCTAAGACCTCAAATAACCCCATTGCACCTAATAGCAAACCCACCCATACAGGGGCGCTGATACGTAGTTGAGCATGAGCATTTGCACCTAGCCAAAGTAAGGTTAACACTAAACCGCCCATCAATAACTGCTGCATCAAGGTACCCAGACTACCAGCCCGAGCGACCTGTTTCTGAGCCTTAGCCAAACGCAACCCCGCCTCAGAGAACTGTTGCTGTGCAATGGCTACCGAATCAAAAACCAATAAATCCGTATGAGCTGCAATCGCATCATGGGTAATGGCTCGTAGATCTGCCTGAGCTGCCTGTACGGCTAAGCCAGCATGGGCCGTCTGTTTAGCTAAAATATACGGCAAGACCGCTGCAGCCAAACACAGTACAACTAACATGGACCAACCCATCGCAGGTAGGGCCGCCCCCATCAGTAAACTAAAAAAACCACCCGCAATCACTGCTGTGAATACCGGACTAATAATTAAAAGGAAAAACGTATCTAATCGCTCTATATCGTTAATTAAACGAGACAGTAAATCCCCATCACGATACTGAGCCAATTGAGCGGGCTTAAAGGAGGCCAATCGAGCAAAGCTTTCTGTACGAATTTCGGCCTGCAAATCCAAGGTCACAATATGGCCCGTCACGCGCTCAGCGTAACGAGAGGCAATACGCCACATCGAAAGACCACGCACTAAGGCAGAGGGAGCAAAAAGATTAAAAGTCAGTGTGCTACCGGCTAAAAAGGCCCCAGTCAAAAACCACCCAGCAACAGACAACAATCCAATTCCGGCAAAAACTGTGCATAGTGCTAAAAACAACGCAAGTAGGCTAAAGCGCCAATGCTTTTTTAACCAAGGCCCTGCTAATTGCCACCAAAGTTTCATGCCTGGGCCTCGTTGGAAAACACGTATAACTGCTGCTGATCTAACAGCCAACGATGGGGTAACTGAGCCGCCACCGCCTCATCATGGGTTGCAATCAAGAGCGCACGCCCTTGAGCAAAACGCAAGATAGCAGCCAAAACCTGATCGCGCGTCTGCCCATCTAGATAGGCCGTAGGTTCATCTAGCAGAATCAATGTCGGGTCCGTTAAAAATAGTCGCGCCAACGCTAAGCGATGGGCTTGTCCGCCAGATATACCATGCCCCCGCGTACCCAATACCGTATCCAAGCCATCGGGTAACAAACGTACAAAATCAGCGGCTTGTGCCTGTTCTAAGGCCTGCCACATGTGAGCAGTGGTCGCCGTAGGACACGCCAAACGCAAAAAGTCGGCGATGGAACCCAAGGCCATGAAAGGCTGTTGCCCAATCAGCACAAATTGATTTTTATCAAAATAATGCGCGACTTGTCCGCTGGCATTAGGACGCAAACCGACCAGTGTTTCCAGAATAGTGGTTTTCCCCGCACCACTGGCCCCCATTAAGGCAACCGGTTCATTCCGATATAACGCAAGATCACAAGGCAACAGAAGGTCTCGACCGTTTGGCGTTTGCACAGCAAAACGAGAGGCGTGTAACACCTGCGGTGACTGCGTGGCAGGATAGCGCTGCACGACAGGGGATGTCGTCATTAAAGGCATCTCTGGACTAAGAGGCGGCAATTGACTGTAGAGTTGCTGTAACCCATTAACCGCAGCCTTTGCTGTGGCTCTATCATGGTAGCTCGCCGCCATTTGACGCAACGGGTTATAGACCTCGGGAGCTAATAACAGACAAAATAAACCATGTTGCAAGGTATAGCCTGAGAAATGGCTGCCTAGCATACCCAAATAGCTTAGGCCGATATAAACCGCCACTCCTGCGACTCCTAGCGCTGCAAATAACTCTAATACGGCAGAAGAAAGAAAGGCAATACGTAATACTTTCATGGTGGTTTTACTTAATTGCTGACTGGCTGAGCGAACAGACTCAACCTCATCCTGGGTTCTACCTAATAATGACAAGGTAAATAGCCCCTTAATACGATCAGCAAACACACCCGATAAACGACTTAGCACCTGTTGATGCTTTTGATTAGCGGCCTCAGCCCGTAAGCCTATCAAGGCCATAAATAACGGAATCAACGGAGCCGTAATCAAAAACAATAACGCGACAACCCAATCCACGGGCAAAACCACCAAAGCAAATGCAAGGGGTAAAAACACCGCGGCAATCGTAGCCGGTAAAAAACGCTGCAAATAGCCATCAAATGCCTGAACTTGATCTAAGATAGCCACCGCTAAAGAGCCTGCGGGAGTTTGTTTACTCCAGGCTGGGCCTCGGGTCATCAGCTGAGCAAAAAATTGATGGCGCAACTGCTGTTTAATTTGCTCTGAAGCATGGCTTGCTGCGTAGTCACCAGACCAAAGTAATATCGCTCTACAAGCGATTAAACCCGCTATCGTCACCATCCCTGTCCAAAGCTCTGCAGGGGGTATAGATAAACGAATGGCTTGATCCAAGGTGTGTGCCAAGAACCAAGCCTGTAAAACTAACAAAACACCAGCAATCAATGGGGCCCCTATCGCCCACAGCATAGAAGCAGGCGCTAAGCGCCATAGCCCCGAAAGCCAACGGCGCTGGGCCGTGGCTTCGGATTTAGAGGGGGAAGTTGCAGCACCCACTGATTACGCTAAATTACGAATTAGCTTGAGCTGATTTTTCATTCGCATCCACCACGCGCAATTCAAACCACATGGCGTTCAGGATAGAGAATGTACATGCCAAACCCAAACCTAAGATCCAAGAAAAATACCACATAGTAAAAACTCCTTAGTAAGCGTGAGGGGCATCGTTAACGGTATCAGTAGTGACCTTACCGCGCATCACTCGGTAAACCCAAGTCGTATAAGCAATAATCAATGGCAAGAACACCGCAGAAATCAACAGCATGATCCATAAGGTGAAATGGCTTGCTGAAGCATCAAACAAAGTTAAGCTAGCGGCTGGCTCTAGCGACGAGGGTAGCAGGAATGGATAAGTGGAAAAACCAAAAGTGAAAATAACCCCAGCAATACTCAGTGAGGACATCACCACAGCTAATAATCCACCGCCACGCCCAACCAACACAATCGCCAATAGCGCACCAAGCACACCCACCACTGGAGCTAACCATGTGAGAGGAGCCACGGCATAGTTGTTCATCCATGCGCCGTCCGCAACCGTTACCGCTTTAGAGGCGAGCAAAGGATTAGACACTTCATTTGCAGGAATAATGCTTGGGTCAATAACATAACCCGTCACTGCCGCTGCAATCCAAACACCGCCAAGGATAAACAACACAATCACAGCCAGGCCAGAAATCATCGCCCAGCGTTTAGCCAAACGAGCAATTTCACCCTCTGTTTTCCAACCCAATACGACTGCACCTTGTAGAGCCATCATGGCCACACTAAGCAAACCACACAACAAGGCAAACGGCATAAATAAGCCGAAGAAACTGCCTTCGTATACAGGACGTAAGGTGTCATGTTCAAAACGGAAAGGGACGCCCAGCATGACATTTCCAATAGCCACACCAAAAACCAAAGCCGCCACCAACCCGGTTAAACACCAGGTAATATCCCAGTTTTTACGCCATTTTGCTGAGGTTAATTTACTGCGGTATTTAATTGCAACGGGCCGCAGAATTAAGGCGACCAACAACAGCATCATCGCCAAGTAAAAACCAGAGAACGACATGGCATAAAGTAATGGCCAAGCAGCAAACACCACACCACCAGCCAAAATTAACCACACCTGATTCCCTTCCCAAACAGGGCCAATCACGTTATATAAAACACGACGCTCATCATCTGTTTTAGCCACAAAGGGCAAAAGCATGGCAACGCCTAAGTCAGCACCATCCATAACAGCAAAAGCGACTAATAACACACCAAGCAATAACCACCAAATGTGGCGCATGGTGTCGTAATCAAGCAGAATTAACGAATCCATTTTCAGACTCCTTATTTAGCAGCAACAGCGCTGGCAGCAAAATCATTTGCTGGAGATTTCGGATCCTCATCTGGACCTTGGCGCACAGCATGTAGCATGACCTTTACCCCTAGTGCGGCCAAAATACTATATAGCCCGATAAAGATAGCCAAACTAATTGCTAAGTCCGTTACGCTCAAGCCGGAGGCAGCGTAGTACGTAGGCAATACCCCCTCAATAATCCAGGGCTGTCGACCAAACTCGGCAACAAACCAACCACACTCCACAGCAACCCAAGGTAGAGGGATAGTGAAAACGGCTAGTTTTAAGAAGCGAGGAGACACAGTGAGACGATCTTTGGTAGCCAAATAGAAAGCAATAGCAAAGAAGGCTATAAAGTAGAAACCTAATGCCACCATGATGCGGAATGCCCAAAACAAAGGCGCTACCTGTGGCACAGTATCCCATGCCGCTTTAGAAATATGCTCAGGAGTCGCTGTGTTAATGTCTTCAACATAACGTTTCAGCAACAAGGCATAACCTAAATCTTTCCAATTTGCATCAAAGATGGTCTGTGCTTCGGTGTTCGTTTTATCGGCACGCAAGATCTGCAGCGCGTTGTAGGCCTCAATACCATGACCAATACGCACTTCTGCATGCTCGACTAACTCATTAATACCCAACATGGGTGTAGTCAAAGAACGCGTACCAATAATCCCCATCGCCCACGGAATCTCAATGGCAAAATCATTGCGACGTTCCTCTTGGTTCGGGATAGCGATTAAATTAAAATTCGCTGGAGCTGGTTCGGTATGCCACATGGACTCCATGGCGGCGATCTTCATTTGCTGATGCTCTGTACTGAGATAACCACTTTCATCACCCAATACGACTACAGACAAAGAGCCAGCTAAACCAAAGCTAGCAGCAACCACCATCGAACGACGAGCTAACTCTATATGGCGACCACGCAAAATGTACCAGGCACTTACACCCAACACAAAAATAGCAGCTAATACATAACCGGCGCTAACCGTATGCACAAACTTAGCTTGGGCCACGGGGTTAAAAATAACATCAGCAAAGTTATCCATCTCCATACGCATGGTATGAGGATTGAAATAAGCGCCGACGGGATTTTGCATCCAGCCATTGGCAATTAGAATCCACAACGCCGAGAAGTTAGCACCAATAGCAACTAACCAAGTCACAATTAAGTGGGCGACTTTAGATAAACGATTCCAGCCAAAGAAAAACAACCCAACAAAGGTGGCTTCCATGAAAAAGGCCATTAAGCCTTCAATAGCTAACGGCGCACCAAAAATATCACCCACATAATGACTGTAATAAGACCAGTTCATACCGAACTGGAACTCCATCACTACACCAGTGGCTACACCCACCGCAAAGTTAATACCGAAAAGCTTACCCCAGAACATCGTCATACGACGCCAGATGTCCTTTCCGGTCATCACATACACACTCTCCATGATGGCTAGCAAAAAAGCCAAGCCCAGCGTGAGTGGTACGAATATAAAGTGAAACATAGCTGTCAATGCAAACTGCAAGCGAGACAGCGCGACCACATCAAGATCTATCATTTTGATTCTCCCGAACCGACTGATTTACGCACTCTACCCGCCACCCCCAAAACCTTTTGAACCTTAGAACCTAGACGCATCAAACTAAGTAAGGTTTCAGGAGGTAAGCGATGAACCTCGTCAAACCAGCTGGTGGCCAGTTCGATCAATTCCAGCATATCGGTGATGCGTTGCTGACCGTATGCCTCCTGCTCGTTGGCAGGCTCTTCTAATAAAAGACTGCGCAGCAAGGATAGAGTTGGATCTATCTCTCGCTTACGCTTTTCTTCTACTAAAATGTGAAAGATCTCCCAGACGTCTTTGGGAGATTCAAAATACTCGCGTCTATCACCTACCTTGTGCACCATCTGCACTAGGCGCCACGATTGCAGTTCTCGTAAGCTCATCGATACATTAGAACGAGAAATACCTAACGTTTCGGCAATATTTTCAGCATTTAAGGCTTCGGCGGATAAAAACAACAAGGCATAAATCTGCCCTACCGTCCGATTTACCCCCCAGCGTCCACCCATTTCACCAAAATGCAGGATAAACCGTTCTGCTTGGGGTTCTACTTTCATTATCTCTTCTTTTTTCAATTTTCAGTAATTACTGAAACAACGATACAATTAGAATCATATAACTGCCTGCAAAGCAAAACAAGTTTTTCTGTATCTAAAATACAAAAATGCAGGCGTGATGCGATAAAACGCCAAGAAAAAAGCAGTTTGGCAAGCTCCCACCCGTTCCATATTTGATTGTAAAATCAAGTTGTTTAGTACTGATGGCAGCATTTACAATCACCTTATGACCTATTCCTCGCCCCGTTTCTCTCTTGAGCAAGCTCTGGCCTCTGCCCAACGCACCTTTATGACGGAAATCGCCGCATTAAGCGATCTCGCAGATCGTTTAGGTGATGATTTCTATGCTGCCACACAATCCATCTTGCAATGCAAAGGACGTATTGTGGTCACAGGAATAGGTAAATCAGGGCATATAGGCCGCAAAATAGCAGCTACCTTTTCCTCTACAGGCACCCCCGCTTTTTTCATGCATGCCGCAGAGGCGCTGCATGGTGATTTAGGCATGGTCACAAAGGACGATGTGCTTATTGCTATTTCATATTCGGGTGCGGCCACAGAACTGCTGACCATTTTCTCAGCAACTAAACGCCTAGGCTGCCCGCTTATTGCCATCACTGGCAACCCTACCTCTGAATTAGCAAAAAATGCGGATTTACACCTGAATGTTCAGGTGGAATCCGAGGCATGCCCCCTCAATCTAGCCCCCACCTCTAGCACCACCGCTACACTTGTCATCGGTGATGCCTTAGCCGTTGCCTGCCTAGAGGCCAAAGGCTTTAATAAAGAAGACTTTGCCCGCTCTCATCCCGGTGGGGCCTTAGGCCGCCAGTTACTCACCTATGTGGGCGACATTATGCGTCAAGAAAGTGCATTGCCTATTGTTTCTGCGGGTACGCTAGTCCCTGCTGCGTTATCAGAGATGTCTGCCAAAGGGATGGGGATGACTATTGTGGTCAACGCAAAACGGCAGCCTATTGGTATTTTTACAGATGGTGATTTAAGACGCTTAATCATGCGTTGTGGCGATATTCGCGCGCTCAACGTTGAGCAGGGTATGACAGCAGATCCTAAAACCATTCCTGCAACTCAGCTTGCTATCAAAGCAGCAAACACGATGGATAAGTTGCGTTTAAACCAAATGCTTGTTGTAGACTCTAACGGTCTATTATTAGGGGCATTACATATGCACGATTTACTTGCCGCAAAGGTTATTTAATGAGTTCTGATATTTCACACCATCCCGTTGAGTCCTTATTATTGGCTCCCGTCCCTGCCGATGTGCGCGAACGTTTACGTCGTATACGCTTAATGGCTTTTGATGTAGATGGCGTTTTGACAGATGGGCGCTTGTTCTATAACGAGGACGGAGAAAGCTTCAAAGCCTTTCACGCCTTAGATGGCTATGGCTTACGACTGCTCCAAGAATGCGGCATCACCGTCGCCATAATTACAGGTCGTGAAGGCCCCATTGTGTCACGACGAGCCAGCGAATTAGGGATTGATGAGGTTCACCAAGGAATACGCGACAAATCCATTGTCTTGCAGTCACTTGCTCAAAAGTATGAGCTAGATATGGAACAAATCGGTTATATGGGCGATGACATCATTGACCTGACAGCAATGAAACGTGTTGGCTTTGCGGCCAGCGTCCCCAATGCACCCCAATATATCCGTCAACTGGCTCATTGGATCTCTGACATAAAAGCCGGTTATGGTGCCGCGCGTAAATGCTGTGATTTAATTCTGGCTTCTCAAGGCCGATTGGGTTCGTACTTTACGCAAACGCCACCGATCAGCCTTATCACCAGTAGCCCTCAGTAATGCGCGAGCGTTTACCCTCGTTAACTGCTCTGACGCTACTGGCGGCTTTGGTCGCTGGCACGTGGTGGGCTGCCCATTACACGCATAGTACGGTAGAGTTAGATCCTCCTCGTCGGCATACTCACGAGCCTGATAGCTGGGCTAAGGGCTTTGTCATGCTACGCACTGATGAGCATGGCATCGCCATCAATCGCCTAGAGGGAGACTACATGCAACATTATCCTGATGACGACTCCTACCATCTAGACAAAGCGCGCGTGACCATTAACCAACAAGATAATCCGATCAGCACTGCCACCTCTGACATCGCTATCATGGATCAAGGCGGGACAAGGGTTCAAATGATTGGCAATGCTTACGTGCATCGTCAGCCGGATGAAAAAGGCGATATTTTTACGATCAGCAGCAAACAGCTCACGCTTTACCCAGATCAAGACAAAGTAGAAACCGATGACCCAGCCGTTATCGTCAATGGCTCTCAGACTTTACAAGGCAAAGGCATGTATTATGACAATAACAGCCGTCAGCTACAGGTCCATCAAAACGCGCATGTCACCATACCTCCCTCTAACACTCCTAGCGCTGATGCGCCTACACAATGAAAAAACCGCTCTTATTGCCTCTCTACCTTTGCTTAAGCCTGCTCTCTGTAACGGCTTTTGCTCAATCCGCTGAGCCAGACACGGTCATTTTGTCTGATTCATTACATTATGATGATGCAAAACGCCAAAGCATTTTTAGTGGCAATGTCATTCTGACTCGTGGCAATTTGAATCTGCATGCGGATAACGTCGAGGTCAATGAACAAGCTGATGGTACGCAACATGCGATTGCCACTGTAAAAAACAGTGCTCGTGTGCAAGCTAGACAAGAATCCCCCGAAAAATACGAGGTCATTAAAGGCGAAGGGTTACGTGCTGAATATCACAGTGGATCCGAACAATTAACACTGATCGGCCAAGCCACGCTTACCCGTTATATCTGTGGTAAACCCATTGATACTATTCGTGGGGAACGTGTTGTATACAACAAAAAAACCGATACGTACCAAGCCTTGGGCGGGCCTCAATCCTCAGATAGTCAGCATCGTGTACGCTCTGTTGCTCGTCCACGGGCTCAAATCGAACGCGCCATCGCTGAATGTCAACAAAAGTCGAATTAAGCCATTATGTCTACCAGTCTTAACTCTAAACCCGACGGTAGCCTACGTGCGGTAGGCCTGCGTAAAACCTATGGCAAACGCACCGTTGTCCAAGATGTCAGCCTATTAGTTGAAAGTGGCGAGGTTGTTGGCTTGCTTGGCCCTAACGGGGCGGGTAAAACCACGAGTTTTTATATGATCGTTGGCATTGTGCCTGCTGATGCCGGTCGTATAGAGATCGATGGCAATATCATTACTGCCATGCCTATGCATAAACGGGCTCAAATGGGCTTGTCTTACTTACCCCAAGACGCCTCTGTTTTTAGACGCCTTAATGTAGAAAATAATATACGCGCCGTCCTAGAACTACAGCGTGATAGCCAAGGCAAACGACTAACTAAAGCAGAGGTCGAAGACCAACTAGATCACCTGATTGATGAGCTGCAAATTCAGCACATTCGTCACAACACCGCGCTCTCACTCTCTGGTGGAGAGCGCCGTCGGGTTGAAATCGCACGAGCCTTAGCCACCAATCCGCGTTTTATTTTACTTGATGAGCCTTTTGCTGGCGTAGATCCCATTGCTGTCATTGAGATTCAACGTATTGTGCATTTTTTAAAATCCAGAAAAATTGGCGTCTTAATTACCGATCACAACGTGCGTGAAACCCTCGGCATTTGTGATCGCGCTTACATCATCAGTAATGGGTCTGTCTTAACCAGTGGGCACCCTAGCGAAATCATTAGTAACGAGGCCGTGCGCCAAGTTTATTTAGGCAAAGACTTCAAAATGTAATGCGTAGAAACCACAAGTGAATTCTTGATTTTACGCATAGATTTATATGATTTTTTCGGTATACTAAAAGTGTGTACATAACAAGAAGGAGGACTTTCTACTTGCTATTTGACGTATAAATGCGTCATTTATTTGTTCACACACACACAGGAGATACTATGAACCTGCACATTACTGGTCGCAACCTCGAAGTCACCCCCGCTATACGCGAATATGTCCATAACAAAATCGGCAGATTGGATAAACACTTTGATTCTGTTATCGAGGCTCAGGTCATACTCTCAGTAGAACGCGTAAAGCACACCGCCGAAATCACCCTTCGTGTGGCTGGTAAAGACTTGCACTGCTCTGACTCCGAAGATACCCTCTACGCTGCGATCGACCTGCTTACTGATAAAGCCGAACGCCTAGTCATCAAACACAAGTCAAAAACAGGTAATCATGCGCATCAACCCCATAAACGCATGGAGGCCGCACCTGTTGCTGAATAAGTCGCAATAGACTATTTTGCCTCATAGAGTGCTACACTCAAACCTTGAATAGCCCCGTTGCACCACTGCTCGGGGCTTTATTATTTTTCTGACTTCGTATTAAATAGCAGTATCTCGCTTTTAATCTAATCACCCTATAATGGCAGCTATGAACTTACTGTCACGCATATTACCCCCCTCCAATATCGTTATTGATATGGTGGCAACCAGTAAAAAACGTGCTTTTGAACAAGCCGGTTTACTGTTTGAAAACCATCACGGTATTGCCCGCACGGCAATTTTCCAAAGCCTTATCGCTCGCGAACGCTTAGGATCTACGGCCTTGGGTCACGATGTCGCTGTCCCGCACGGGCGCATCAAAGACCTTAAAGACCCTATAGGTGCCTTTATGCGCCTAGCCGAACCCATACGCTTTGATGCCAGTGATGGCCGTACTGCACGTTTACTCTTCTTTTTATTAGTCCCCGAACATGCTACGCAAATTCACTTAGATCTACTCGCTGAAATTGCTCGACTGATGTCTAATACAGAACTACGACATCAACTCGAAACCGAAGAAGACCCGATTATCATTCATCAGCTTCTGACTGCACCCGCTCAGGTTGACCCCTATGCTGACAATTGAAGAACTGGTTAACGACACACAAAGTCGCCTAGATTTTCAATGGTTAGCAGGCACCGAGGCGGCTGCCACCATCGAATTAGATAATGGCGTAGCCTCCGCAGATCTAATTGGTCATTTAAACCTGATTCACCCTAAACGCATTCAGGTTCTAGGTACCGAAGAAATTAATTACTACTATAAATTCGACCCAGCACGTCGTTTATATCATTTTACAGAGCTAATCCATGGCGGCGTCCCTGCCATGATCGTCGCAGGCTCAAGCCAAGCCCCAGCTGATCTTATTGATCTTTGCAATCAACTGCATGTTCCCTTATTAAATACACAACATGATGCAGCAGAACTCATTGATGTATTACGGGTCTATTTAGCAAAACGACTGGCCCCCACTACCTTGATGCACGGTGTGTTTTTAGATGTATTAGGTTTAGGCGTACTGATTACAGGGGAGTCCGGCTTAGGTAAAAGTGAACTCGCTCTAGAGCTAATATCCAGAGGTCATGGTTTAGTTGCAGATGATGCGGTAGAACTCTCTAGAACCGCACCAAGCCTCATCGAAGGTCAGTGCCCCCCGTTACTGCAGAACCTACTCGAAGTCCGAGGCTTAGGGCTACTTGATATACGTACTATTTTTGGTGAAACCTCGGTGCGTCGAAAAATGAATTTAAAACTCATTGTGCATTTGTTACGCTCAACCCCTGATAACTTTGAACGCCTGCCGATCCAACAACAAACTCAAAACGTATTGGGCGTAGAAATTAAACAGGTCATGCTCCAAGTCGCTGCTGGCCGCAACCTAGCGGTGCTAGTCGAGGCCGCCGTGCGCAATACTATTTTACATTTGCGTGGTATAGATACCATGCAAGAATTCATGCAACGCCAAGCTCTTGCTATTATAGAGAGTAGCCCTCCAACTTCCTCTTAATGGGTTGCTCTCTACTTATGCTTAAAGTCGTCTTAATTACGGGTATATCGGGTTCAGGTAAATCAGTCGCTTTACGTTTACTTGAGGACACAGGCTTTACCTGTGTAGATAATCTACCAGTTCCTTTTCTCCAAGAGTTTCTTTATCGCTCTGCAGATACCGGGCTAGAACAAGTTGCCATTGCCATGGATATACGTGCCCCAGGCGATTTACACCAACTTCCCTCTGTCATCGCTGAACTCCGCGAGTCTGGCATGCCCATTCGGGTCATCTTTTTAGATGCTGATGACCATACGCTCATTCAACGTTATTCTGAATCCCGTCGTCGTCATCCGTTAACAGATCGACTACGTCAAGACGGCCAATCCCCCTCTTTGCAAACCTGTATTGATACAGAACGCCATTTACTCGCACCCTTACGAGAAACCGAGCACGTCATCGATACGACCGGCTTAACCCCTGGCCAATTACGTGCTTGGGTACGTGATTTAGTACAGGCAGATCGCTCTCCTGTCGTACTAACTTTCGAGTCATTTGCCTATAAAAGAGGGGTTCCAGGCGATGCCGATTTAATTTTTGATGTGCGCTGTTTACCTAACCCACATTACGATCCCGAACTACGCCCCCTGACAGGCAAAGACGAGCCCGTTGCAAAATGGCTATCTCAGTTTGGGAGCGTAGAAAATATGATCAATGATATTGCGAGTTTCGTCGAGCGCTGGTTGCCTCTTTACATGCAAGACACACGTAATTACCTGACCATAGGTATTGGCTGCACGGGGGGGCAACACCGTTCTGTCTACGTCACAGAACAACTCGCCTTACGCTTTGCCAATCACTCTCCCCTTTTAATTCGCCATCGTAACCAGCCCCCTGTCGATATCCCTTTATGATTTTTCGTGCCTTTGCTCTTATCGTTCTTTGTCTAAGTTTTCTGGGCTTAGTTGCTGGCTGTGCCAGCAGCCCCTCATCCAAGGGGGGCTCTGGAGGCTACTATAAAGATGATGGACCCGGAGCAAATATACCTAAAAATCTGCATGCTATCCCTAACGCCACCCCTCGCATAGAGCGTCATGCTCCTGCCAATATGCGGCCCTATACCGTCTTAGGTCAAAGCTACACCCCACTAACCAATGACCAACCGTTTAGACAGACTGGACATGCTTCGTGGTATGGCAAAAAATTTCATGGGCGAAAAACAGCGAATGGCGAAACCTATGACATGTATGCAATGACGGCGGCACACCCTACCTTACCTCTGCCTAGCTACGCTAAGGTGACTCGTCCCCAATCAGGGCAGTCTGTGATCGTACGGATTAATGACCGTGGCCCTTTTCATCGCAGCCGAATTATTGATTTATCCTATGTGGCTGCCGCCAAACTGGGACTAATAGGGCCAGGCAGTGGTACTGTCATCGTAGAGGCGATTACACACGACGACATACGTAATGGCCGCTACTTGACTGACTCCAACCAAAAAAACACCACTGGATCGGTAGAGGCTATCCCTGTAGAAAATGCACCCGAGCCTAGACTCACTACCGTAGATAGTCGCCAAACAATACCCCCACCCATTCCCCTGTCTCCTATAGCGGGTAACGGGCTTCCTCGGATTTACCTACAGTTTGGTGCCTTTCGCAATGCTCAAAGCGCAACGGAATTAGCAAACCATATCAATCAAGAAGTGGGGCAATTGGACTATCATGACGCCCACATTGAGCCAGCCAACGAACTATTTAGAGTCCAAATGGGCCCCTATGAAAGTCGTGCAGAGGCACTTACAGCAGCCCAGCTCATCGAAACAGAAACCGGCTTAAAGCCCAGTTTAGCTGTACGCTAACGCATTTACTGCCTCGACCTACCCAAAAGCGCTATGACTTATGAGCTAACACCCACTCATAAATCATGTCACGAGATAAGCCCGTTGCTTTCACAGCAATTTTTACTGCGTCTCGTGCTGACACCTGTTCTAATAACGCCAATAACCATTTTTGAGTTTCGGCATCTAGCTCGACCTCCGTCTCTGCCTGAGGTGCTGCATGCAAAATCAGTACAAACTCGCCTTGCTCGTGATGACTATCACTTTGGAGCCAATCGAGGGCTTCGCTAAGATCACAAGTATGCACCTGCTCAAAGCGTTTAGTAAGCTCACGGGCAAATGTCACCTGACGATCAGCAAACAGATCGGCCATGTCTTTAATCGCGGCCTGAATGCGATGCGGGCTTTCAAACATCACCACTGGTGCAGCACTCATTCCCCACTGTTGCAGCCATTTTCTTCTAGCCATGCTTTTGTGTGGGGTAAATCCGGCAAAGACAAAAGCAGGATTCTCATCAGTAGTAACCCCGCTAGCCATTAATGCCGTAATCACAGCCGAAGCCCCCGGAATAGCCACCACCTTATATCCAGCGGCCCGTACTGCTCGTACGATACGCGCCCCTGGATCGCTTACTGCTGGGGCACCCGCATCAGACACCAAAGCCACCCGCTCACCTTGCTCTAGACGAGACACAATTTGCTCGGCAGCTTGTGCCTCGTTATGTCGATGTGCCGCCATCATAGGAGTCTGAATACCCCATGCCTCAAGTAAAGGACGTGTAGAGCGTGTATCCTCGGCCGCAATCACATCACACTGCAGCAAAGCCTGCCAAGCACGTAGGCTAAAATCACCTAGGTTACCTATAGGCGTTGCCACCACATATAAGGTATGTTGAGGCCATGATTGGCTTTGTATGCGCTCTTGCAAACGCTGCCATGTTTGTAATCCTTGCTCTGTCATATCTAATCCACTTGCCTATGAGTCAATCATTAAGTCCTGAAATCTTAGCAGCTCAAGCTCAACAAAAAATGTTGAAAAATAAAAATAAGAAAAGAGCGGCGTCTAAGCCCCCATCACACCGGCTTTCACCCACCCAAAAACGGGGGCGCTATTATGAAAGACAAGCCATCACGTACTTGCGTCACCAAGGTTTACAAATCTTATTACGAAATGCAGATACCCGATTTGGGGAAATCGATATTGTGGCACGAAGCCAAGACTGTTTGATTTTTATTGAAGTCCGCCAACGACAACATTCGCGTTTTGGTGGCGCTATAGCCAGTGTACAAGCCGATAAGCAGCGACGTATTAAGCGAACAGCCCAGTATTATCTGCCCAAGCTTAGCCAGCACTTTTTTAAGGGCAACATGCCGTTTTGTCGCTTTGATGTCATCGCAATTGAAGGCGATCGCATCCACTGGATCAAAGATGCCTTTAGGTAATCGCCCCCTATCCCCATATATTAATTACAATAGTTAGCGCATCGTTGATTGTATGCTGTATTTTTTACTGATTGCAATTATTGCGACCAGCTATATCAACGCCCCTTTAGCTCACCTCTACATGCCATAATTAGCCCATGGATTTAACAGCCTTAATAAATTCGCACTTCAATGACTCAATCGAAACTCTGCAAGCCAGTGCTGCGGCGTTAGCTGAGCCGACCGCGGCTGCAGTCGAGTTGTTATTTGCTACTTTAGCCAACAACGGCAAAATTCTTGCGTGCGGCAATGGCGGCTCAGCGGCAGATGCACAACACTTTATCGCTGAACTTGTCGGTCGTTTTGAACGTGATCGTTTGCCATTAGCTGGTATCGCCTTAAACACAGATACCTCAATTATGACAGCCGTAGGCAATGACTATGGTTTTGATAGCGTCTTTGAGCGTCAGGTCGCAGCCTTAGGGCAAACTGGCGACATTCTGGTTGCTATTAGCACCAGCGGCAACTCAGAGAACGTCATTCGAGCCATCCAAGTTGCTCATGAGCGTGATATGGTTGTGATTGCCCTAACGGGTAAAGACGGCGGTAAAATAGGTCGGATGTTGACCCACACCGATATTGAGCTATGTGTGCCACATCCTCGTACGATGCGAATCCAAGAGGTACACATTGTATTGCTGCACGCTCTGTGCGATGGCATCGATGCGCTATTACTCGGAGAAAATGAATGACGACTTCTCGCTCCTCGTCCACCCTACGATTTGTCTTAACTGCCACAGCGTCTGTTCTGGCTTTGGCTCAGCTTAGCGCTTGCGCTCCGTTAGTCGTAGGTGGCGCCGCCGCAA
The DNA here is from genome assembly GCF_947630565.1 of uncultured Paenalcaligenes sp. Classification (NCBI taxonomy): domain Bacteria; kingdom Pseudomonadati; phylum Pseudomonadota; class Betaproteobacteria; order Burkholderiales; family Alcaligenaceae; genus Paenalcaligenes; species uncultured Paenalcaligenes sp. The sequence goes on along the minus strand of NZ_CANRIC010000016.1, from coordinate 20,389 downwards.
CAACCGCTTTTGTCGTGACCGACAGACGCACTGCAGGCGAACAAGTGGATGACAAATCCATTGGTATCAAAGCCAATGCAGAAGCTCGCTCTATTTTAGGCGAACGATTGGGCAGAGTCAGCAGCTCCTCTTATGCAGGCCAAGTCCTATTAGTTGGCGATGTTCCCAGTGCTGACGACATCCAACGCATCGAAAATGCTGTCAAACAGATAGACCAAGTTAAACAGGTTGTTAACCGCCTACGTGTAGGCCCGGTTACGGAACTTAGTGTGCGCACAAATGACAGTTGGATCACCACCAAAGCCACCACGGCTTTAGTTAACACCCAAGACGTACCCAGCCGCACGATCTCCGTAACGACAGAGCGCGGCACGGTCTATTTACAAGGTCGTGTTACCCAAGCAGAGGGTGATCGCGCTGCCACTGCGGTATCTACTGTTGCTGGAGTCAATCAAGTTGTGAAACTTTTTGAATATGTCAGTGCCGAAAAGGTACTGCTACCACAAAAGCAACCTAATACGGGTACTCCAGCCCCTATACAAAACAATTCAGCACCTGCCGCTGCACCTGCGGGGCAGCCTGAAGTCTTCACGATAGACTAATGAAACTACTCCGTCTTTTTTCTATTTTTATACTAGGCGCATTTTTAACCGCCTGTGGCGAGACGTTCTCCTCCTCGACCAAAGCTCCCGAGTTTAGCTTTAAGTCGCTAAATGGCGACAGCTATAGTTCAGAATCCCTCAAAGGCAGGGTAACACTGGTAAAATTCTGGTCAACAGACTGCACAACCTGTGTAGCGCAAATGCCAGACAATATTCAATACTATAATCAGTATCATGATCAAGGCTTTGATCTCATCGCAGTTGCCATGAAACACGATCCGTTAGACTATGTACGTAACTTTACGCAATCTCGTCAGTTACCCTTTACCGTAGTCAGCGACCACGACGGTGCTATTGCCCACGCTTTTGGCGATGTACGCATGACCCCCACCGTCTTTTTAATCGACAAAAAAGGTCGTGTGGTAAAACGTTATTTAGGCAATTACGACCAAGCTGCTTTTAAGCAAACCCTAGAAAAAGCACTAGCCGGCTAATCTTATTGGGTTTATACACTACACTCCGGAGGCTTCCTCCGGTTTTTTGTTATTTGTTTATCATCATCACCACGAAAAACACCATGACACAAAACGCCGATCAACCTAGCTACTCCCCTACCGTTAAAGCTGATGTGCTCTCCGAAGCACTACCCTATATCCGTCGCTTTCACGGTAAAACTGTTGTTGTTAAATATGGTGGTAACGCCATGACCGAGGAACATCTACAGCGTAGCTTTGCGCATGATGTCGTGTTGCTAAAACTTGTTGGTTTAAAACCTGTGGTGGTTCATGGTGGTGGCCCTCAAATTAATGATGCCCTACGCCGTATAGGCAAAGAAGGCACTTTTATCCAAGGCATGCGCGTCACCGATGCAGAAACCATGAAAGTGGTCGAGTGGGTACTAGGTGGCCAAGTCCAACAAGATATCGTGATGATGATTAACGAGGCAGGTGGCAAAGCCGTTGGCTTAACAGGCAAAGACGGTCAGCTGATTCAGGCCAAAAAGAAATTAATTCCAGATGCCGAAAACCCAGATAATTTACTGGATATTGGTTTTGTTGGGGATATTACCTGCGTAGAACCGGCTGTTGTTAAAGCCTTACAAGATGACGAGTTCATCCCTGTCATTTCCTCGATTGGTTTTGGCGAAGACGGCTTATCTTATAATATCAATGCAGATGTAGTGGCTGGAAAAATGGCCGAAGTCTTAGGGGCCGAAAAATTAGTTATGCTAACCAATACCCCTGGTGTGCTAGATAAAGACGGTCAACTATTACGTCAACTATCAGCACAAACCATTGATGAGCTATTTAAAGACGGCACGATCTCTGGTGGTATGCTACCTAAAATCTCCTCTGCCCTAGAAGCCGCACGTCATGGCGTCAACTCTGTACACGTCATTGATGGCCGTGTTCCGCACAGTTTGTTATTAGAGATTCTAACGGACAAAGGCGTGGGCACCATGATTCGCTCTCACTAATGCGATCTACGCCTCTAGCTAAAAAACAGCCAGACCTTGTCTGGCTGTTTGATTTAGACAATACCTTACACAACGCCTCTGAATTTATTTTCCCTCTTATTGATGATCTGATGGGGCAATCAATTCAACACCTACTCCAAATGGATGAGGCACAGGCCGACCTATTACGCCGTACCTACTGGTTACGCTATGGCGCAACCTTGATCGGTCTAGTCAAACACCACGGCATCAGTGCCAGTGATTTTCTGCATCGAAGCCATGATTTTGACATTCAGGATCGGATACGTAGCGAAAGCTATTTAGCGCAACACCTACAACGCTTACCCGGTAAAAAAATCATCTTTACCAATGCACCTGCTAACTATGCCCACCGAGTCATACAAGCGCTGGGGATCCATCGATTATTTGATCGCGTCTTTTCTGTAGAGGACATGCAACGACAACAACGCTACAGGCCCAAACCCTCTACTGCCTTAATGCAACAAGTATTGGCTGAATTACACTTGCCCGCCGCCCATTGCATTTTTGTGGATGACACCTTACGTAATCTCAAGGCCGCCTATCGACTAGGGATCAAAACCGTACATATGGCCCATCCAGCCACACCGTTTTCCTCACAGTATGCTGGACGAACCAGTTATATCGATTTACGCGTGCACTCTATTCGTCAACTGGCGCAACATTGGCACACGCTGTTGTAATTAACAATGACACGTAAAAAACGCCATACTACGCTCAATCGCTAATCGATCTGCATCTGCATCAAAATGCATGCCTTTAGGGCGCGCAAAAGCATGATCACAGCCCGCATACACATGGGACTCCCATCCTGTACGTTTCGCGGCCTCGGCCTCTATCACCCCTCTGGCATCACCCTGCACCCACTTATCTAATTCGGCAATATGCAGCATGGTTGGGGCTGCCTGCCCTAAGGGGGGGAGCACATTTTCTAAGTTGACGCCGTAATAACTGACAGCGGCTTTAATAGGGCTCTTTTGTGCGAACTCAACAACCAAACGCCCACCCATGCAATACCCTACAGCAACTATATTTTCATGACCTAACTTTTGTGCTAATTGGGCACGTGTGCTTTCTAGATCGCCCAAGGTTAATTCATTATCCATTTCCTGCATTAACTCTAGTCCCAAATCTAATTGTGACTGGTTTGTAGGAGATAGCTCTAAGCCTGGCTCAGAACGGAAAAACAAATCAGGACACCACACATTAAAACCACGCTCGGCCCAGTCCTGAGCCAGTTGGCGCATGGAGGCATTTACCCCAAAGATCTCTTGAATCAACACCAAGCCGGGAGCGTCTTTGTTCGTGGCTAATACCTCGAAAGCCTGCATTTTTTGACCATCAGCGGTCGAAACCTGTACAAAACCCATGAATGACTCCTTAACTGATTACAGCCCTTGCCACGTCGGCCCGTCTATATCGACCCCGGCGTGTTCTAAAATACGTACCACACTATGATCAACAAGTTCAGTAATCGTTTGTGGTTGAAAATAAAAAGCAGGCAACGGAGGGAAAACCACGGCCCCCATCTCTGTGACTGCCGTCATATTACGCAAATGAGCTAAATTAAATGGTGTTTCTCGCACTACCATCACGAGGCGGCGACGCTCTTTGAGCACCACATCTGCCGCCCGAGTAATTAAATTATCCGCTAAACCATGTGCTACAGCCGCCAAGGTACGCATAGAGCAAGGCACAATAATCATACCGTGCGTTTTAAAGCTGCCACTGGCTACCGAAGCGCCTACATCCTTAAAGCTATGCACCACGTCCGCCAAATCTGACAGATCTGAGCGCTGTAGATTCAGTTCGTGCTGGAGATTTAAAATACCTGCTGGAGACACAATTAAATGCGTCTCAATCTCTTTTTGCGTGCGTAGCATCTTTAGGGTACGCACGGCATAAAGGGCGCCAGTGGCGCCCGTCATTGCAACAATAATCCGTTTTTTCGGATTAGGCATCCAAAGCACCTGCTTCACGCAGCATGGTTTCTAGTTCGCCACTTTCAAACATTTCGGACACAATATCAGATCCACCCACGAACTCACCTTTAATATAAAGCTGAGGAATTGTTGGCCAGTTAGCAAATTGCTTAATGCCTTCACGAACTTCTTCGTCATCTAATACGTTAATTGTCACGACTTGGTTTAAACCAACCGCACGTAAAATTTGCACAACGCGTGAGGAAAAACCACACTGAGGCATCTGTGCAGTGCCTTTCATAAACAGCACTACAGGGTGCTCAGTAACAGTTTCACGGATAAAGTCTTGTACTTCGCTCATAGTTGTCTCTCAGGAGTAAGCGCCAGTAATACGAAGAATACCAGCCAAATCAGGAATACTGATGGGATCATTAAAATTGGCCTGCGCCAATAACTGGCGCACCATTTCGGCTTGATCCCAACCATGCTCTAACCAAATAGAGCCATTGTTCATTAAATAAGAATGCGCACCTGCAATAATTTGCTGCAGGTCTGCCAATCCATTTTTCTCAGCGCTTAAAGCCGTTGCAGGCTCAAAACGCAGATCACCCTGTAATAGATGGGGATCATTTTCTGCAATATAAGGGGGGTTTGACACAATAATATCAAAGGGTAATTGACCCGAGACTGCATCGTACCAACTCCCCTGATAAAATTCGACCTTAGCACATAATTTGTGGGCGTTTTGTTTAGCTACCTGAAGTGCCTCAGCGCTGAAATCTGTCGCAACCACCTGAGCATCCGGTCTAGCCAAAGCAATAGACACCGCTACGGCACCACTGCCCGTCCCCATATCCAACACTCTGGGCGTAGGTAGATGAGCCATGTTACGCAAGGCTTGTTCGACCAAAAACTCTGTTTCAGGTCGAGGAATCAATACCGCTGGGCTAACACTGAACTCATGACCCATAAATTCACGATAACCGATAATGTACGCCATTGGTTCACCCGCTACGCGCCGCTGCTCTAAACATCGATAGTTTTTTACCGCTGCCTCAGGCAAGGGGTCTGTATCATGCCCAATCAGCCAAGAGCGAGGCACATCTAAGACGTGTTCCCACAACATGGTTTGCTCTAAACGTGACAATGGACTCTGGGCAAAAGCCTTTTTTAACGTATACATGAAAAAAAACCGGACTTATTCGTGCGCCAAAGACGCCAACAATTCGGCCTGGTGCTCGGTTAGTAGTGCATTAATTAAGTCATCCAAATCACCATCCATCACATAATTTAATTTATGCATAGTTAGGTTAATACGATGATCTGTAATACGGCCTTGGGGATAGTTATAGGTGCGAATGCGCTCAGAGCGATCACCCGTACCTACTAAGCTTTTACGTTGCTCTGCTTCTTTAGCCTGCATTTCACGCAGCTGCTGATCTTTTAATCGAGCCGCTAATACCTGCATTGCCTTATCTCGGTTCCGGTGCTGTGATCGGTCATCCTGACACTCCACAACCAGCCCCGTCGGCAAGTGAGTTAAACGCACAGCGGAGTCTGTTTTATTGACGTGCTGCCCCCCTGCACCACTGGCACGGAACGTATCCACACGCAAGTCACTTGGGTTGATATTGATTTCTTCGGCCTCATCCGCCTCGGGCATGATGGCTACGGTACAGGTTGAAGTATGTACTCGTCCTTGGGCTTCGGTTTCTGGCACACGTTGCACTCGATGTGTACCTGACTCAAATTTCAATTTTCCGTAGGCGCCATCTCCATCAATGCGGGCAATGACCTCTTTATAGCCCCCCATCTCTGAGGCATTCGATGACATCACCTCGACTTTCCAGCCTTGATTTTCAGCATAGCGCGTGTACATACGCAACAAATCACCAGAGAAAATCGCACTTTCATCACCGCCCGCACCGGCTCGAATTTCTAGGAAAATACTGCGCCCATCGTCCGGGTCTTTAGGCAATAACAAAACCTCTAGCTCATCTTCAAGCTCTGCAATACGTGCTTTAGCGATCTGGAACTCTTCCTCGCCCATTTCCTTCATCTCGGGGTCGCGCATCATTTCTTGAGCTGCAGCCAAATCACCCTCAGTCGCCACATAGGTATTAAATGCTTCGACAACAGACTCCAGCTCAGAGCGCTCACGCGAAAGCTTACGGAAATTATCCATATCCATCGCAATTTCAGGCTCAGAAAGCATGGCATCGACTTCAATCAATCGGTGAGCCAATTGCTCTAACCGATCTCGCATAGTGTCTTTCATAAATTATTTGAATAAAAAATAAACAGCAAACCACCTCGTTGTACAGGAAACAACGATACAAAGAAAGCAAAAATAGCTAACGGCTGCGGTTTTGGGAGGGAATTAAGTGTGGGACTAGGCCTAGCAGCTGTTCACGATCAGCCCCCTGGCTTTGGTTTAGCTGAGTCAATGGGCCGTGTAAGTATTTATGCTGCAAACTATGGGCTAGCCACTCTAGAACCTGATTTGGATCATCACCTCGGGCCATCATACGCTTTGCACGATCTAGTTCATGGTCTGAGATTTGTTGAGCCCGATCTTGTAGGCTAACAATGGCAGGTACGAGCTCTCTGTTTTGCAACCAGTGCATAAAATTTTGTACCCGCGTATCAATGATGGTCTCGGCCTGTACTACTGCGGCTTGACGCGCATCACTGGCTTTTTGCACCATGCGACCTAAATCATCAACAGAGTACAAATACACGTCAGATAAACGAGAAACCTCTGGTTCAATATCGCGGGGAACAGCTAAATCCACCATCACAATGGGGCGATGACGTCGCTGTTTAATTGCACGCTCTATCATCCCCAAGCCCAAAATGGGCAAGGTGCTGGCCGTACAGGAAATAATCACGTCGTAATTAGCGATAGTTTCAGGCAAATCTGCCAAACGCATGGTCTGAGCATTATTAAAACGAGCTGCCAAATTTTCTGCCCGTTCTGCGGTACGGTTTGCCACCATAATATGTTTGGGATTGGTCGCCGCAAAATGAGCCGCACAGAGTTCGATCATTTCGCCTGCACCAATGAACAACACATTAGTTTGGGACAAATCACCATATACACGCTGAGCTAAGCGCACCGAAGCGGCCGCCATCGAAACAGAATGCACCCCAATGGCTGTCTGAGTCCGAACCTCTTTGGCCACAGCAAAAGTACGCTGAAACAACTGATGCAACAGTGTGCCTAAGGCCCCTGCCTCGTTGGCTACACGCACCGCGTCTTTCATTTGCCCCAAGATCTGAGGCTCGCCCAACACCATCGAATCTAAACCACTGGCGACCCTAAAGGCATGGCGTACTGCCTCGTTGTGCTCATAGCGATACAAATGAGGGGTTAAATCATCAGAGCGTAAACTATTGAAATTAGCAATCCAAGCCGGGACATGGTCAATCACATGAGGTTCGGCAGCGCAATATAGCTCGGTGCGATTACAGGTAGATAGGATTGCTGCTTCGCGCACACCTGACCCAAATGCCGAACGCAGACCCTCGAGCGCAGGCCGCACAACATCCAAAGGAAATGTCACGCGCTCACGCACCGACACCGGCGCCGATACATGGTTAAGACCGAAAGTTAAAACGTCTACAGACATGGGCAAAAAAATAAAACTCAAAAAGGTGGCACAGTTGTAATTATCTGATTATAATCCCCCAACGCTGATAACTGAAATCTATAGCTATTAAGCGCACGTCTGCCGGTCAAAACTGTTGTTTTTACTGTTTTTAGATAAGGCTAGACAAATAAAGTTTGGATGTGCTATAGTTAAATCTTTAGCGCAACACAAATGCCTAAATAAGTGGCCTTGTAGCTCAGTCGGTAGAGCAGAGGATTGAAAATCCTTGTGTCGGTGGTTCGATTCCGCCCAAGGCCACCAAAGAATTCAAGCACTTAGCCCAGTTTTTTAGCTGGGCTTTTTGCTGCCCGAAATAAATGTAAGTAGTTTTGTAAGTGGGTCAATAATAGCCGTCGTGCAAATAGAAAGTTACTCACATGCATTATCTCATGCAGGCCCCTCTTTTTAAATATATATCTATAACCTCTATTTAGGTGGTCAGCAGTGACCTACTTTAGAGGCTGTTAGTGATCAGCTATGACTAGCGTTAGTGTTATACACAAGTCAGTAGTGAACATAGTCAATCTGACCTGTGTATAACATCACACTAAAAAAAACTAAAGTTTACGGTTTCTTCCTATCCATACTCTCTTTTATTCTTTGTAGAGCCTCGACAACATCGGCGGGTAGCTTCTCTAAATCGCAATCAGACAAAATATTCTCAAAATATGGGGCTGAGACAATAGGCTTAACAGTCTCAACAGCTTTAAGTCTTAGCGCCTCAAACTCTTCCCTAGCCTCTTGAACTAGAACCTTGAAATCACTGGGAATATACTGTTTGCGTACGGCCTTGCCTTTTTCAGGCTCCAAAATCTCATACAGCACATATTTTTTTGAACGTCTGTCTTTAAAAGACTCTATATAACCGGCACTTTCGAGCTCTTTCAATGCTCTTTGTACACTTGAGACAGAAATCCCAGCATCTTGTGATAAACGCTTTAAGCTAGGAAAAGCAATTCCTGTTTTCAAATTACAGCGAACTTTTAACACGATATACACCTTAGAGGCTTTAAGGCTTAATTGTGCAAATCGCTGAGTCAAAATACTCGCTGAAAGCAAATGCGACCAGTTCCAGATTGGCTTTTTACCCTCACTCACGATCAACCCCAAAAAGTGCCCGTAGCTCCTTTGTTGGCCAGGCACAGCGCCTGCCTATTTTTAGGGGCTGAATCGGACCACACTCTTTGTGCGACCAAATGCGTAGGGTCTGGGGCTTTCGATTCAAATAAAACGCGGCTTGTGCAGTAGGCACTGTTGGAGTTACTACATGCTCAAGCGGCGGATACTGTTTTTTTAGTTTACTCATCAAAAACTCTCAAAATAAATAGAAAAATCAACAAGTGTCTGAAGACATCTACTATTCTGAATGAGTAAAAAAAATCACAAGCTCGTCTAATGACCCATTTCGGACGCTTAAAAAATAAAAAACACCTAAAAAAGGTGTTTTTTAACTTTTCATCATAAAAAGCAGAAACTTACTTCGGTTTTAGAGCCCATAAGTCGCTCTAGCTACTTCACCGTATGCCCAATATATGCGATCAAAAGCAAAATAACGTAAAAAATGGTGATAGGGATCAAGGCAATCAACATAGACTTCTCCTTTATCGATGTGTTTTTTAGCTCTAGAAAAACGGTTAAGAGTCCTAACCAAAAACTTAAAAATTAGTTTAACTTAAATTGAGCAGTGACGATAAAAACACCATCAAAAAGCTCTGCTAAAAAACACTTCAAACCATCTCTTAAATGGTTAAAAATTAGCCAAATCAAGCTCAAAAAACATCTCGCTTTCTCAAGAAAAATATCTTCAAAAAACATCAAAAAATTCTTGTTTATATTTAGCAGGTTTAACAATCAATAGTTATCGAAAAAGCGCTTTTTCAACTCGATTAAGTAGTAAAAAGGCCTAAAAATTTTCGCATGCGAAAATTTCATGTTTTCAAAATCTGCTTTTTTCAGCAAAAAATCGACTGTTAAAAACCCCATTATTTTGCCATAATTTGCTAAATTTTTAGCCGCTCAGAGTTTTCTTTCAACCATTGTCTACAAACTTGAAAATCCGGCATTAATTTTGATACCTCATACCAAAAATCAGGTGAGTGATCATGGTGAATAAGGTGGCATAATTCATGCACGACTACGTAATCCACCATCCGATTTGGTGCCAACATAATACGCCAATTAAATTCAATTTCGCCTTTGGCGGTGCAACTGCCCCAACGCGATGAAAACGTTTTAATAGTCACCCCAAGCGGCTCCACACCAATCATTGGCGCATAGCGTTTTACCTTTTCTTTTATTTTTTGCGATGCTTGGCGTTTATACCAACGCACTAAGGCATTACGAATCATATGCGGCTGCTGACTGCCCTCAGGCGTTTGAACGACTAATTGCCCCTGCAAAAGTTTTACAGGTACAAAAGAACCCTGTTCAACTTTAAGCCTATAGTTACGCCCAAGATAAGGAAATGCCTCGCCCGAAACAAACTGCTTATCCGTAACTGGAGCCAAAGCCCGCTGTAATGCCATTTTCTCTTTAATCCACAGGCGCTTGGACACCAGAAGCTGATCAATTTTTTCTACACTAATACTAGCTGGCACAACCACCGAAACAGCCCCTTCTTCGACTCGGATCGAAGCCGTTTTACGACGATTTGTACGGATAATTTCGGCAATAAAGCCATTACCGTCTCGATACTCAGAAACACTCACCATCAACTACTTACTACCAAAACGAGTTTGGGCTAACTCTAAAAAGCGATCTTGAACCACTTTCACCAAGGCGGGGGCACTATAAGAACACTCTAAAATCGCGCGTTTGATTTCCTTTTTCATGCGTCTCACCTCGTCCATCTTGTCAAAAAAATCAACAATCTGCGTGGCTTCATCAAACATAGCAACTAGCTGTTGACTAGTGGCTTTAATCTCATCATGCTCCATATCACTAAGGCTGTCGTCGCCACGATGACGAGTTACCTCGGCCATGAGAATATGATAAAAAGCCAACTCGGTATCCGTAAGCCCCAAATCAACGGCAACTTGAGCTCGCTCAGACTCAATGCTATTGCAGAACTCCCACAGTAGCTCTACTTGCTGATCCCATTTGCCGTTGTACTGCTCAATAATTTCCTGCAAACGCAAGCTGAGCGACTTATAGTACTCAGGATCTTCGTCCAAATTGACCGTAATATGATGCTTAATCGCGCTTTCAATTTCTGATGCACGTGACTCCGACGATTTGATCGCATCGACTGACGACTTAAAGTTAACCGCTAACAAATCCACGGGTGGAATCTTTGGATTTACGCCTGTACTAATAATGTGCTCGTCTACTAGCTGACGTACCTTTGCTCCCACATCATTGATATTTAGGCCTGGATCACGGTAACGGTTACGTGCCGCATTTTGAACCTTACCCCAAAGCCTCAAATCGCCCACAAAAGCCCTAGCGGCCACATCGGGCAGCACCACATCCATTTGCTTCGCAAAACGCTTAAAGGCCAGCTCAAACTGCTGACGTACCTCTTCATCTTTAAGAAACAAGACATACTCATCAATATCATCACTCTTTAGTGTGCTAAACACCTGAGCGACACGAGTATGAGCGGCTTTAAGTCTGGGGATTTCATCTTTCAGCGTGTGGTACGTTCCTTCTACATCTTCGCTACTGAACATATCTAGGGCTTCTTTTAACGAATCTGACAGCCCATGATAATCCACCACATAACCTACTTCTTTACCTGGATAAGTACGATTAACCCGTGCAATAGCTTGCATCAAGGTGTGTTCTTTTAAACCTCGATCTATATACATGACTTGAGCAATCGGCGCATCAAAGCCAGTCAGCAACATATCTTTCACGATCAAAAACGCCGTTGGATCTTCTTTTTCCTTATCCATACCCAAAGGCTTAGTGAAATTCTTAATCACCTGTTTCTGATGTGCCGCATTGGTGTAAGGGGTGTAAATGGCATCATCATTATGCTTACCAGAGACAATCACTTCCGAAGGTGGTGCGCCCAACTCATCTAATATTTTTTTAAATAGTACGGCGGCATAACGACTACCCACCACAATCATGCCTTTAAACCCATCAGGCTCAATTTTTTCACGGTAATGATTTAGCAGGTCTATACATACCCAACGAATACGCGCAGGCGCTTCGCGTACCGCGCGCTCCACCCCGTATTTTTTCTTAATTTCTCGTTTTTCTTCTTTGGTGTAATCCTTAAAGTACACATCAAACAACGCATCTAAAGACTTACCCAGCACCTCGCTTTGTACCTGACGACCCTCGTAAATAATACGTACCGTCGCACCATCTTCAACCGCCTCATTGATCTTGTATTGATCAATATACCCACCAAATGCCTGATCCATTTTTTGGCTTTTCAGCAAGGGAGTGCCCGTAAAGCCAATCTTTGGTGCATTCGGTAAAGCAGCATTAATGGTGGCCGCTAAATTGCCAAACTGAGTACGGTGTGCCTCGTCCGCTAAAACAATGATCTTGTCGCTAACGTTCAGATCCTTAAAATCATCCTCAGCTTCGGCTTCTTGGAATTTTTGCACCATCGCTGTCACAATATCGGATGAATCTCGCTGTAATAGCTCTTTGAGATCCGCTACCGAACCAGCGTTATAAATGGTCTCATTTTGCGCCGCCCTAAACGTATTGGATAACTGGGAGTCCAGCTGAGTGCGGTCCGTCACAAAAACCAACTTGTACTGTCGAAGCTCTGGGTCACGACGCATCTTTACCGCTAGCATCACCATCGTCAACGACTTACCTGACCCTTGGGTATGCCAGATAACCCCAGACTTTTCTTTACGATCTTTACCCGTTTTCAACCGTTCTATGACTTTATTCACCGCTCTAAACTGCTGATAACGAGCTATTTTTTTTACCAAACGTCCATCAATGGGCTCAAAAATGATGAAATTGCGAATCAAATCTAAAAAATTAGTCTTGTTAAACATCCCAGCTAGTAAACGCTGCTGCTCGGTCAGCTCCATAACTGGCACGGCAGTTTGCTCTATATAAGCAGGCATACTTAGGTCTGACAAGATAGAGTTGTTAGTGATTGATGGCATTAGCTGTAGCTTCACCTCGGCATCACTATACGGATACGCATCTTTCCAGGCACTGTAATGCTGTGCATTAGAACTAATCGTCCCTACCTTAGCTTGATCCCTGCATGTGCTGACCATGAGCTGGTTGTACCAAAATAACCGTTGCGCACCCTCATCACTGGCCGGATCTCGTAAATTTGCATAGCGCCGTAGCTGATTAATACCCTCGGCGACCGCATCCGCCACATAGGGCGACTTACACTCAATCACCGCCAAAGGCAGACCATTTACAAAGCAAACCATGTCAGGAATGATATTTTGCGTTACCCCCTCCACCTTGAACTGAGTCGTACACAGAAACTCATTATTAGCGGGATTATCAAAATCAATAATCTTGACCGTCTGCCCCCTACGCCCCTGCCCTAAATCCTGTTCAACCGATAGGTAATTAACCAATATGTCGTAAATGGACTGGTTGTACTCCATCAAAGCGGCATGATTTGGATGGGTGAGCTCACGCATCACTTTAGTAAGGTTTTCCTCACTAATCCACGGGTTCAACCGATGTAAAGCTGCCTCAAGCCGCTGCACCAACACCACATCACGAAAAGAGCCACGCTCTGCAGCCAAAATAGAGCCGGGAACATAATCCCAACCTAATTGTTTCAGTTGCTCGATGGCAGGGAGCTCTACTTTAACTTCTTCATCATTAAACATAGTGACTCTAATCTACAGTGATACGACTATTTGCCTGCCCAATGAGGTTAGGCGATACGTTTGCTTAGGACTACGAGGCGATTCAGGCAACGTCATTTCTATCAGTCCACTCGAAATTGCAGGTTGCAAATGATTTTGTACAAAAGTACGACGATGCTTTAGACCCGAGATCGCCATCAACTCCTTGGTGCTTTTATCCCCTTGTCGCAAGGCCTTTAACAAACGAGCTACTTGGTCGGTTACTTGGTCGGTTACTTGGTCGGTTACTTGAGGGGTGACTTGCTCCATCTCTGCAAAACCCGCATGAATAGGCAATCGAATCAAAAAATAACTCCGCTCTTCATCCGTCTCAAACACAGGCATAGGCGAGCCATTGCTCTGCATTACACGTAAGATCTTTGGCAAACCCGTAGAGCGCCCTTCAGTTAAATCTAATTCTTTTAAAAACTCACCAATACGACGGTTTCTATAACGACGACTCACCGCTCTACCCACCTGTAAATCCTCTAAACGGATAGAACGATCCGGCCCCGGAAAGCTCAAAACCATCAGCTCGTGAGCATCAATGCGGATCTCAATGGGCTCACGTATTTCATACGAACGGTGATAGACCGCATTGACCACCGCTTCCTCAATAGCCGCATAAGGAAAATTCCAGAATCGCTCCGCCTCGGCACGGTCAGGATGCTTTACCACTGCTTCTTTTAAATACTGCGTTTTAATAAAGCTGAGGGCTTGACGCGTAATCTGCGCTAAGGGTCCCTTAAACTCTTTTTCCTCAAAGCGATCTCCACCTGTACCATCAGGGAAATACACCACATCAATCTGCGTAGCGGGAAAAAACTGCTCAGGCTGAGGATTAAAAAACAATAGGCCTACATTCTTAGGAAATAATGCCTCTGGAGGGCCACCCGCAATGTTCATACGCACTGCCAGTTCCTGCATAGGCAACTCAGCGGCCTCAACAGCCAATTCACTGCCGACTTCGTGTAAATAGTCACGGATCAAAGTCGGTGATAAATCAGCTAAGGTAGCCGTTTGCCTATAGCGATCATCAAATGGCACGGTTGCGGTCAACGACAAGAGCTCACGTTCCGTATCCCCCGCCGCTCTGACTGTACTGGTATGTTTACGCACATAAAACGCCCAATCGGACTTTTTATCCGTTACGTTTGTTTTGGCTTTATACGGTCGTGTTTCTCCACCAGGGGCCCATAAAACCAAAATACTCTTCCCCTGCACCTCATACACCGCACTTAGGGGATGATAAGGTGGCTGCATCGCCGAATTACCCAAATTAAGTAGCTTTTTTTGAATACTATCAATTTGCTCGGGCAATAAGCCTACGGGAGGCAACACGGGCTGACCATCTGCCTCTGCTACTCCAATCACCAAATAGCCCCCACCTAAATTCTGAAAATCATTCGCAAAGGCACACAGCGTATGCAAGATGGACTCAGGATTCCAACCTTCCTTGTATTCAATACGCTCACTTTCTACGGTGCGTTGGTGGAGGAGGTTATCTATGTTGATAGGGAGTTTGTTGGTGTGCATGATGTACTTTTTTCTTAATCTACATTGACGCGAACTTTACCAGTGAGTAGGTCTTGCATGAGGGCTTGTTTAATGCTAATTAATCGATCTAATCTAGAGCGCTTCAAAACAACATCCTCATCAATTTTATCTAAAATCACAACGATTTTGTCCCGTTCCTGTTGCTTCGGAATAGCAACTACTATGTTACGTATGGCTGATAAATTAAGGCCTGCTTTAGCACCAGCGTCATTACTCTCTACAAATTGTTTCTGAGTATCCTCAAACATCAGAAAGTGACCAATCCATCTAGCTATAGTCGGATCAATTAATCGAACAAGTGAGATATGCTGATTAACATATGCCTCACCAATAGACTCGTTAACAACACCAATTACCCCCAAATCAGCTGTGATAGAAATCAAAATATCACCAAGCTGCACCCGTGTTCGTCTACCTTCAGCCGACTCAGGTGGGGAAACATAAACTATATCGTTAAACCTAAGATTAATATGCTCTCTAGTAAGATTTCCAATACGAATAAAAATCGAACCTGCCTCTGAATAATACTGAGCCCACCCACGCGAGCCACTGGTTACAAAGTCAGCCAACTGGCCTATTGTTTTACACTTCCACCCAACTGGAATTTGCCCCACTGGCGAGTCCTTAAACTCAGTATGCCCAATGCCTTTGGTCAGTAGCTCCTGCATCATGCCCGTTTTTAGGTCTTTCAACTTATCGATCTGTGCACGCGTTTTTTCGATTACGTCATCGACTGAGAAAAGGATAGCGGCGATTTTTTGTTGTTCGGGAACTGGAGGCAAAACCAAATCAAACTCTTTTAAATCACTTCCATTGACTGCCTCAAACGTACTTCCCTGTGACAATAGCTGAAACTGCGGTTTAGCATGTTGAAGTTTTTGATATAAAAACTCTTGATGTACCTTTTCACCATCAATCGCAGCTAAGCCACGCCCAATACAACACTCATAGGGCGCAATATTTACCTCTCCAACAGGAGCTCGGACAGAGAACAATATCGACTGTTCATTAGCAATTTTAGTCGGCTCATTACACCAATACCTTACTCTTGGGTACCGCGAGCCAAAGTCCGCATTGCCCTGAAAAAATGGCAACCCATTATTTTCTGTATTATAGGTATCTGATGATGGCGACTGACCCATTGTCAACTTAGCGACCTTACCTAAAGTAGATCTACTCCACCCCTCCGGAACCCTCTTACTCATACCCCAACTCCACCAAATACGCTTTCATCACCCGTTCAGCTTCAGCCACTTCTGCATCCAGCTCTTTCAACGATACTCTATACTTATCCCACCAACGCTCTAGCTGCTCGATCACTGCTGAGGGTACCTCTCCAGCCACTTCACGGATTTTCTGTTTGCTGTCTATCTCTAGTTTGAACTCGTAGTAATCCGCATCACGCGCCACAAACACCGTCAACACATCAAAGTCACCCAGTATTTCCTCGCGGATGTACTCACTCTCTACCTCACGCACAGGGATGCCGCCGTGCAAGATTGCACGTACATCAAAGATCTCGGGTGGTGGGCTGGTGTCAGCATAACGACGGATATTCAGGTTGTACTCGTTGTCTGCAATTTCCTTTAAGGTAGCGACTTTGGAGTAGCGTTTGATCTCCGCAAAGTCCTCAAAGGTTTGCACGATTTTCTTGATGTCTTGTGGACGCAAACTGTTTTGATTTTTGCCTTCTTGAAACTCGAGTTCGCCATTGATAAAGAGCACTTTGCCTTTACGCTCAACAGGTTTGTTTTTATTGATGATCAACAAACAAGCAGGAATACCTGTGCCATAGAACAAGCCCGAAGGTAAACCAATCACCGCTTCGAGCAAATCATCATTTAGGATGCCTTCACGGATACGTTTTTCACTGGCTCCACGGAACAACACCCCATGCGGCATCACCACCCCTGCCATACCCTCTGCATTAAGGCTAGCAATCATATGCTGCACAAAGGCTAAGTCACCTGCGTCTTTGGGTGGTGTACCGTAGGGAAAGCGACCATAGGGATCATTGTCCGCCTCGTCCTTGCCCCATTTTTTTAAACTAAAGGGTGGGTTCGCAATCACACGATCAAAGCTCATTAGCTCACCGTCTTGCGTATGCTGTGGGCTACCTAAGGTATCGCCTTTACGAATATCTGCACTGTACACACCATGCAAGAACATATTCATCTTACAGATTGCCCACGTGCTTAGGTTCATCTCCTGACCAAACAAGGACAAGTTAGCTGGATTACCACCGTGTTCTTTTAAGTAATTTCTGGTTTGAATTAGCATTCCACCCGACCCCACTGTTGGGTCATAGATGCGCATGCCGGGCTGTGGTTTTAGCAAATTAACTAATAGCTGTACTACCTCGGACGGCGTGTAGAACTCTCCCCCTTTTTTACCTGCGCTATCAGCAAACATTTTTATTAGGTACTCATAAGCGGTACCTAGCAAATCTGAACGCTCAAAATCTTCATTGCGTAAACGGTAACGACTAAAGTGGCTTAGCAAGTCACGCAGTTTTTTATCAGACAATTTATTTTTAATATTGAAGTCTATAGAAACCAGCACCCCTTCTAAAGCGGGGTTGTATTCCTCGATGGCTTCGGTGGCTTTGTTCAGCGTGGCACCAATATCGTGCTTTAAGTCTTTTAAAGCCTCCCAGCGTGCCGTAGGAGGGATATAAAAGGTCTGGTCATACTCATCCTCGTCCTCGGCTAACTCAAACGCCTGTGCTGCTGTTTTGCCGTTGTCGGTGTAGTACGTGATCACGCCCTCTTTGGCTTCATCAAAAGCATCGGACAGACGCTTTAAAAACATCATGCCAAAAATGTAGTCTTTGAACTCTGAGGCATCCATGTTGCCACGCAAAATATCTGCCGTTTCCCAGAGGAAAGATTCAAGTTGTTGTAGGGTGATTTTTTGATTCATTAAACAGGGGTCCATGTACAAAGGGAACAACGTAATTTCAGGCTTTAAGCTAAGCCTTATATTCAGATCTTAAAAGGTGAAAAACGGGCAGGGAGACGTCGTATGTCCACTACCATTACCTATCTACAGCTACTCGGGAATCAAGAGATTCAAGTTCAACTTGGGAATCTGAGTAAAACCCCTCGTAGCGGCAGTCCATAGGTGGGGAAGCTGCTCCCTATGGCTAACCGGTTAATTTATTGGCTGCTAGCTGTAGTCCGTTGAGGATGCTGTCAGCTACATGTTCAGGAAACCTCTTGGGTAGCAGTGCCCGAACTGCACGCACGACTTCCGGGGTCTTCGCCACCAAATCATCAAGAACCGCCTCCGCTCCGCGGCCATCCGGCGCCACAACGCCATGCTCAGCCCCCACAGCAAGCCAATGCCGACGCAAGATGTCTCGCATGACCCAGTGCGGGTTCTTTGAGCGCACCGCCATAGCCAGCTTCGCCTTAAACGGGGATAATTGATTAGCGCCTTTACCTATGACCGGGTACGCCGAAAGCACGTCGTACAACGGGGTAAGCTCGTATGTTCCTTCGGGGCGTAGGAAAATACTGAAGTTCTTTGCATGACCATCGGTGGCGCTAAGCATCCAGAATAGGACTTGGGCCTGGAAGAAAGTTCGCCGGTCACGGTCAGGGTCTCTGGACGTGGCCAACAGTTTCATGATGGTACGCACTCCAGGCCCTCCGTCGGACTCGTACTTCAGGTAGGGAGGGGTTCCTGTTGCCTGGCACATGTCTTCCTGAGGTATACGGAGAAGCCATCTCTTGCCTTCTTCGTTTTCCCACCACATACGGTCGAATCGCTCGACGGCAAGCACCTTCATATCCTCGAACTCAAGGACCTGCGTGGATGCCACCGGTAGGCCGTAAGCGTGCAGAATTTTGGAGCATAGCCATTCGTTTTCGACTGAGTCGCTCATGTCGAACCTGAGGTTGCCGACTAGTCCCAGCGGTAGTTTGAAGATATGCGTAGTTGGTGTCGCGCCATGAGGTAGACACCACTGTCCATTGAGCCATGACAAAGCTGTTTTTTCCTGCGCACCTGCGATGGAAATCCGAAAGTCAACATCATCACTGCCTTGAATTAACGATACCGACGCTAGGGTGTTTCGCAACACTTGGGCCACCTCGGCATCAGTCAATGGCGTTGCGCTCACTTCTTGAACACCCTCGGGTGGAACATTATCAGGGAGTATCTGCAGTGCCCCCACGCAATCCCGTCCAATCTCGGCCAGCAGCGCGAATGCCCCGGTCGAGCTGGCCTGAAACCGGCGCGCGACACGTTTTAGGATGTCCTCACTGTCTGGAAGCAGGTTCTCGAAGTAGGTACGGACGGCATCGCCTCGATGCGGCGGGTTGCCTGGCGTAAATGGTAGAGAGAGGGACAGCGGCCTGCCATGCTCGGAGACGACCCAGCCTTCGTCGTACTGCAATATATCGCCAGTATAGGGCCGTACGCTCCATGTACCGACGAAATAGCCATTCATCCAGAGATATAGAGTCTGTGTGTGAGAGCGTCGACCCATAGCTCACCAACCCGAACCGGTTGACGGTTTTGGTGAGGGTGCATCGCTATTCTGACGCAGCACCAGTTCTACACCCAAAATACTCAGCAGCTCCAAAAGGCGCTCAGCACTGACTTTTTTTGCGTTGCGTTCCAAGGCAGAGAGCGTCTGTTGCGTGACACCTAGGCGCATTGCCACATCAGTCTGGGTCAGGTTAGCCTGCTTGCGAAAAGCTTGGAGCATTAGCGGAAGCTGGTCCGCGGTGCGAATAGTGAAGTCCGTCATACAAATCTCATACTGTATTTTCAATTTACATACAATAGCTTGTAAAATCAAAATACGCAATATAGTTTGTATAATAGAATTACAAATCTCAAGCTGTACGAAAGCCTTTATGAATCAATGGATGCTCTGACCAACTCTTCTCACGACCAACATATTCCGAGTGGCGCTGATATACTTCTGTTGTGACTTACTTTCTGGCAGATTTCTGGCAGAGCTATAGTAAAACCAATGCGGTCGACTTCGGACCGCTTCGGCTAACTGTTTGATTTAACTGGTTTTTGCGGTAGGCTTTAGTATCAAAAAACTCCAGAAGGCCTTTGAAAATCCTTGTGTCGGTGGTTCGATTCCGCCCAAGGCCACCAAAGAACTCAAGCACTTAGCCCAGTTTTTTAGCTGGGCTTTTTCGGCGTAGAGCGTGATTTGTTAACTCAACTTTCCGGAATGAAATTAACCGGAGTGCGGCAGTCCATAGGTGGGGAAGCTGCTCCCTATGGCTAACCGGTTAATTTATCAAAGACTACAAATAAATGGTGTTTTATTCGCCAATACTAGCTAATCTTTATGCTTCTTGTTTAGGCTAAACAGGTATGTACGTGTTAT